>JAUMBN010000099.1:0-4230 GCA_032119675.1 Solirubrobacteraceae bacterium
ACGGCGACCGCGTCTACAACGCTGCGGCCGTCCTCGCCGGAGGCCGGCACGTAGCCACCTACCGCAAAATCCACCTGCCCAACTACGGCGTCTTCGACGAGCACAGGTACTTCGACGCCGGCACCAGCCCTGCCGTGATCGAGATTGCCGGCGCGCGGATCGGGATCACCATCTGCGAGGACATCTGGCTTTCCGGCCCCCCGGCAAGCGCCGAGGCCGCTGCCGGGGCGGCCGTGATCGTCAACCTCTCCGCCTCGCCGTGGCAGTACGGAAAGGGAGAGACCAGGGAGCAGATGCTTCGCGAGCGATGTGGCGAGACCGGCTGCGCGATCGCCTTCTGCGGACAGGTCGGCGGGCAGGATGAGCTCGTCTTCGACGGCCACTCTCTCGTCCTTGACGCCGGCGGTGAGCTCGTCGCCCGGGCCGCACAGTTCGAACCCGAGCTCCTCGTCTGCGACATCGACCCGCCCGAACGGCGGCCCTCCGACCCGCAGGCCGCTGATCTCCTGGCCACCTGGGAGCCGACCGGCCGGCCGCCTGAGGAGCCGCTCCCGCCTTCAATCGCGCAGGTGATGGCCGACGACGAAGCGGTCTACTCCGCGCTCGTCCTCGGTACCCGGGACTACGCGAACAAGAACGGCTTCCCCGGCGTCGTCCTCGGGCTGTCGGGTGGCGTCGACTCAGCGCTGGTGGCCTGCATCGCGGTTGACGCCCTGGGCCCCGAGCGAGTGGCCTGCGTGACGATGCCCTCCCAGTACACCTCCAGCGGGACGTACGACGATGCCCACGCCCTTGCCGCCTCCCTTCACGTCGACCTCATCGAACTGCCGATCGGAGAGGTCTTCGACAGCTACCTCGAGCGCCTCGGCCCGCTCTTCAACGGCCAGGAACCGGACATAACCGAGGAGAACCTCCAGGCGCGAATTCGGGGCAACTACCTGATGGCCATCTCCAACAAGTTCGGCTCCCTCGTCCTAACGACCGGCAACAAGTCCGAGATGGCCGTCGGCTATTCGACGCTCTACGGCGACAGTGCCGGTGGCTTTGCGGTCATCAAGGACGTGCCCAAGACCCTCGTCTACCTGCTGTCCGAGCTCCGAAACCGGCGGCCGGACAACCCGATTCCCGAGACAATCCTTACTCGCGCCCCGTCGGCCGAGCTGCGACCGGATCAGAGCGACCAGGACTCGCTCCCTCCCTACGACATTCTCGATCCCCTGATCGAGGGATACGTAGAGCAGGACCTGGGGATCGAAGAGCTCGTCGCCGCCGGCTTCGATCGCGACACCGTTGTCCGGGTCGCCGGGCTGATCGACCGCGCCGAGTACAAGCGCCGCCAGCAACCCCCGGGCGTGAAGGTAACCGGCAAGGCGTTCGGGCGCGACCGCCGCATGCCGATCACGAGCCGCTTCCGCGGTTAGCTGCCGGGCATGGGGCGCACCGCGATGGTCATCCGGACGACCGCGCAAAGGCGCCCTTCGTCGTCAGTGAGGTCGACCTCCCAGACCCAGGTCGTGCGGCCCCGGTGCCGCCGGCGCGCTTCGGCGTGGACGGTGCCGTCGGTGACCGGCCGCAGGAAGCTGGTCTGGTTGGAGAGGCCTACCGCGATCTCTCCCCCGGGAATAACCGCCGCCGCGGTCGCCATTGACGCCAGCGACTCGGCGATCGCGGCCAGCACTCCGCCGTGGACGATCCCGAACGGCTGGCGGTGGTGGTCGGATACCTCGAGATGCCCGCGCGCAAGCTCTTCGCCGACCTCGTCAACCTCAAGCCCGATCAGCGCATCGAAGGTCCGGTCAAGCGGCACCGCCGGTTCGAATTCAGCTCCATCGTCGGCGCCAGCCATGGCGGGGACCCTACCGTCACCGCTGCTCTAGGCTCTCTCACGATGGCCTCCCCGAACGAACTCCCGCCCGACCAGCTGGCCGTGCTGCGCCTCCTCCTGACGCAGGGAAGCAGCTACTCGGCCATAGCCGGCTCGCTCCACATTCAGGACCGTGAGGTCCGCAGCCGCGCGGCGGCCGCGCTCGACTCGCTCGCCTCGACCGAGCGTCCCCCGGAACCCGAGCGCGACGCCGTGGCCGACTACCTGCTCGGGCAGCAGGACAGGGGCGAGCAGGAGAAGACCCGGGCGCTCCTCGCCTCATCGCCCGCCGCACTGGCCTGGGCCGAATCCCTTAAGAAGCCACTGGAGAAGATTTCCGGCGAGGCCCTCCCCCGGCTGCCCGAGGCCGGAAGCGCGGCCCCGAGGCTTGGCGAAGACGACGACGGGCTTCCTGCCGCCCCCGCGGCTGACGTCGCTGCGGGAAGTGCCGCTGCCTCCAGGCCCGCCCCACGGCGAGCCGGCCGGCTGCTGCTCGTCGGCGTTGCCGGAATTACGCTCGTCGCCGTCGGGCTCGTAATCGGAAGGGCGACCGCGCCCGACGCGGGCGGCAGCCCTTCCCCTGGGACCAATGCCGCCCAGCGTGATGCCAATGCCACCCCAGTGGCCGCTGCCCGGCTCAAGCCACCACCGGGGGCACCGGCGCCCAAGGCGTTGGGGATCGCCCAGTTCGCCCGCCAGCAGGGACAGACCGTCCTCGGCGTCGCGGCACAGGACATGCCCAAAGCCCCCAAGGGGTCCGGTTACGGGGTCTGGATGAGCGGCGGGAACGGTAAGCCGGTGTGGCTCGGCTACTTCTCCGCCGTGAACAACCGCGGGCAGGTAGGCGCGCAGGCCGTGGTGCCGGTAAGCCCCAGCGCCTACAAGACCCTGCTGATCACCCTCGAGACGGGCCAGAACCCGACCACCCCGGGCAAGACCTACCTCAGCGGCGCGATCACCTCGGCCAGCGGCTGACCGCGGTCAGACGAGTTTTCCGGGGTTCATCACCCCGGCCGGGTCTACCGTCGCCTTGGCCGAGCGCAGGATCCTGATCCCCGTCTTGCCGTCCTCACGCCTCAGGTAGCGGCGGTGGTCAGCGCCGATCCCATGATGGTGCGTAATCGTTCCGCCAGCGCCGACGATCCCCTCACACGCCGAGCGCTTGACCCGCTCCCACTGTCCGAGGAGGTCACCCGGTTCCTGGCGCGCGAGGAACGTGAAGTAGAGGCAGCACCCGGTCGGATAGACGTGGGAGATATGACATCCGACAACAGGCGCCTCCTCCTGCAGGGCCGAGCGAACAGCGGCGTAGAGGTGCTCGACGTTGGCCCAGGTGGTCGCCGTCTCCAGTGTTTCGACCATCACGCCCCGGGACATCAGCTCGTCCCTCAGGTAAGGGCCCTCGAACCGCCCACGCGCCCAGGTCCGGCCCGGACCCGTCCCGATGCTCACCCCGCCGCTGCGGCGGATGATGTCCATCGCCGCAGACCGCCGCCGCTGAGAGCTCCCGCGCTCCCCCTCCCAGCCAAGGACCGCCAGGGCGCAGGTGCGGAGCTCGACCCCGCGGGCAGACAGGTAGCGTTCAAGCACTGTGCGCCGGGTCCCCTCAAGCCCCGCGGCAGCAAGGTAGAACTCGGTCTCGTCCTCGTCGGACAGCCGCGTTACCTCCGGCTGGAGCTCCTCCTGGGCGAGCTCGCGCAACCCCCGCGACCCGGCCTCAAACGCCGGGAACACGAAGGCCTCGTAGCGGACCTCCTCGGGGTGCGGGGCGACCTCCAGTTCGGCGTCGGTTATCACGCCAAAAGCTCCCTCGGACCCGACCACCAGCTCGCGCAGGTCGGGCCCGGCCGCGCTTGCCGGCCTGGCCTTCAGGGTGAGATCGCCCTCCGGAGCAACGAGCCGCACGCCTCGCACCAGGTCGTCAATCCGGCCGTATCCGCTCGAAGCCTGCCCCGCCGAGCGCGTAGCCACCCAGCCCCCAACCGTCGAGTACTCGAAGCTCTGCGGGAAGTGCCCGAGAGTGAGCCCCTGGGCCTTCAGGGCATACTCGGCCTCCGGGCCCCTAAGCCCGGCGCCCAGGCGCGCCACCCGTGATAGCCGGTCGATGGAGAAGACCTGGCGAAGCCGCGAGGTGTCGAGGGTGATGACACGGCGGTGCTCGCCGCTGAGCGGTTCGACGCCGCCAACAACGCTCGTCCCACCGCCGAAGGGCACCACGGCGATGCCCTTTCGGGAGCAGAGCTCCAGGACGCCCGCAACCTCCGCGCGGTCTCCCGGCCAGACGACGGCGTCGGGCAGGCTGAAGCCGTTCGCCGCCCGCATCCGGACGAGGTCGGGGTAGCCCTTGCCTGCGGCATGAACCACGC
>JAUMBN010000100.1:0-2233 GCA_032119675.1 Solirubrobacteraceae bacterium
TCGACGGCCCCAGCTCGTACCTGATGAAGTCGCCGAAGAACCAGCGGCCCGACGACCAGGCGCGCCTGGACACCGAGAAGTTCATCAAGCAGTACGCGCGCAAGCCGGGGACGAAGCCCAAGGGCCGCAAGGCCCCCGCCAAGAAGCGCGCCGCCGCGAAGAAGTAGCCCTTCCCGGAGCTGGGGCGGGCGCCCGGCGGCAGCGGTGCTGCCCGGCGGCGCTCTCTATGCTGGCCGCGTGGCCGACGGCTTCGCGATCGCGCAGGTGACCCCGTTTGCCTGGGAACGCCGCCACGAGGTAAACGAGGAGATAGCCCGGCTGAGCGACGACCTGGCCGCCCGCGGCCACCGGGTCGTCATCGTCGCCCCCTCCACCTCGGCCACGGCCGTCCGCGACGGGCGAAAGCTGATCCGCCAGGGCGCCGAGCAGCTGCTCGGGCTGGCCGACGGCGAGCCCCTGGTGCTTCCGGTGAGCGAGTCGCTGGGCGGCCTGCCCTGGCGCCGGCGGGTGAACCTGCCCAGCGACGTGACCCGGACCCTGGGTGAGCTCTTCGACGAGGCCCCGTTCGACATCTGCCACGTCCACGAGCCGTTCGCCCCGGGACTGGCCAGCGCCGCGCTGCGCAGCTCCCGGGCGCTGAACGTCGGCAGTTTCCACGCCCCTGCCGAGAGGCTCGTCGCCACCCAGGTGGCGCGCCGGGTGGTGCAGCTCCTCTTCGGCCGGCTCGACGCCCGGACCGCGAGCTGGAAGACCACCGCCCAGGTGATGGAGCGCCACTTCCCGGCCGACTACCGGCTGGTCCTGCCGGGCGCGCCGGCCCTGGAACGGGTGGGCAACCCGGCGACCCGGCCTCTGCGCATCGCCTTCGCCGACGAGGAGGAACGGCCGGCGCTGCGCCTCCTCCTGCGTGCCCTGCGCCTGGTCGAGAACGAGTCCGACTGGGAGCTGCTCATCCGCTCGGAGGACGGGCCGTCGTCGATGCCGCTGCGGGCCGGCCTGAGGGACCGCGTCCGCTACGCCGAGCCGGGCGAGGTGAGCCTTGACGAGCTGATCGCCGCCTCGGACATAATGGTTGCCGCCTCCTCGGGCGCCGAGCCCGAGCCGGGGATCCTCGCCCGGGCCAGCGCCGGCGGGGCCGTGCCGGTCGCCTCACGCCTCCCGGTCTACGCCGAGGTGCTCGGGGAGGGGGACCGCGGCCTGCTCTTCGAGCCCAAGGACGCGACCGTGCTCGCGGCGCAGCTGACCCGCCTGATCGACGACACGCCTCTGCGCGAGCGGCTCGCCGGGGCGGCGCTTGCCCGTGACTGGTCGCTGGTGACCGACGAGTTCGAGGCGATCTACGAGGAGCTCGCCTCGCGCCGCAAGCCGCTCACCGGCAACCCGGCCCTGGCACGCAGGCTCGCCGGCCGCCCGACGATCGACGTCGACCTCCACATGCACACCGACCACAGCCACGATTGCGCGACCCCGGTCGAGACGCTGCTCGAGACCGCTCGCGACAAGGGGCTCGGGGCGATCGCCATCACCGAACACAACGAGATCTCCGGGGCGCTTGCCGCCGCCGAGATCGCCGACGACTACGGAGTGAAGGTGATCCTCGCCGAGGAGGTCAAGACCGCCGACCAGGGCGAGGTGATCGGCCTCTTCATCAAGGAGAAGATCGACCGCGGCATGACGCTGGCCGAGACCGTCGCCGAGATCAGGCGCCAGGGAGGGCTGGTCTACGTGCCGCACCCGTTCGACCGGATGCACTCGGTACCCGACTACGAGAACCTGCTCTCGATAGTGGACGACATCGACCTGATCGAGGTCTTCAACCCGAGGGTGGCCTTCGACGCCTTCAACGAGGAGGCGGTCCGCTTCGCCGGCAAGTACCGCATCCCGGCGGCTGCCGGCTCGGATGCCCACGTGGCCCAGGGGCTGGGCACCGCCCGGGTGCGGATGCACGACTTCGACGGGCCCGAGGAGTTCATGGAGTCGTTGCGCACCGCGGAGATCCACACGACCCCCACCAACTACGTCTACGTCCAGGCACTCAAGTTCCTGCAAACCCGCGGCGGCTCGGCCGGCGGCCGGCGGCGGCGCCCGAAGGCGGCGGCGCGCAAGGGCTGATGCAGGGCGAGGGAGAACGGGCCCGGCCGTCGAAAGCCTCGCCACGGATGCCCGCCACCGACGACGAGATCCGCGAGAAGTACCTCGAGCGCGCCATCCGCGAGATCAACTCGCTCTCCCG
>JAUMBN010000101.1:0-14549 GCA_032119675.1 Solirubrobacteraceae bacterium
CGGTGCGGGTAGGCGGAGGGATCGGCGGGGGGGTTCTCGACAGGCGCAGCCATGGGCGCAGACGCTACCGGCCGCCGGGCGCCCCCGCGGCATCGGCAGTGGCTGCAGGAACCGGGGCGCTCATATAGCTTCCTCAGCGCAAACCCCCGAAGCGAGGTATTTACATGAAGCGACTCATTGCCCTTCTATCGGCCTCACTGGCCGCACTGGCCGTGACCGCCGGTCTCAGCGCCTGCGGCAGCAACAATGATGCGGAGACCGTCACGCAGCAGGTCACCCAGGTCGAGACCCAGCTTGAGGACGATGCCGCGGACGACCTGGAGAACGAAGCCGACGACCAGAACGACGACGAGAACGACAACCAGGACGACAACCAGGACGACCAGAACGACTAGCAAGGCGACAACTGGCCGCTGATCCGGTCCGGGCCCTGCGCCCGGACCGGCGGCTGTCAGAATCGGCCTCGATGAGCTTCCACCTGCCGACCGGGGTCAAGGCACTGATCGTCCAGGCGGTCGGCGTGGGGATCCTCGGAGCCGCCACCGGCATCGCCTTCTCCCACGCCTTCTTCGAGGATTGGGGCTGGCTGATCGGCCCTGTCGCGTGGATGATCGCCGCCACCGTTACCGCGCTCGTGCTGAAGCTTCCGCTCCCGGCCACGCTTCTCGGGGCCGTTCTCGCAGGCATTCCCAGCGCAGCGCTGACCGCCGCGGGCCTCCACTGGGCCGGAGCCGTTGTCGCCGTCCTTCTCTTCGCCGGCTGGTGCGGCGGTGTCGGCGCCCGTAGGATGACCCCGGAGACCGGCTGATGGACTTGGGAATCGAAGGGCGCGTCGCGCTCGTCACCGGAGCATCGAAGGGCCTCGGCCTGGCGATCGCCACGGCGCTGGCCGAAGAAGGCGCCAAGGTGGCGATCACCTCCCGCGACGAGGAACGGATCCAGGAGGCGGCCAGGAGCATCGAGGCCACCGGCTTTGCCCACGACAGCTCGAATCTCGAAGGGATTCCCGTACTGGTGCACGAGGTCGAGCACTTCCTCGGCCCGATCGACATCCTCGTGACCAATACCGGAGGCCCACCGCTCGACCCGAACGCCTTCGCCTTCAGCGAGGAGCAGTGGCAGGAGGCCTACGTCGACCTCGTCCGCTCTCCCCTGGTCTTCGCCCAGTCGGTCATCGACTCGATGCGGCACCGCCTCTGGGGGCGCGTGGTCAACGTGGGATCCACCACGGTCCGTGAGCCCGCCGACGGCCTGATCCTCTCCAACTCCAACCGCTCGGCCACGCTGGCCGCCCTGAAGACGATCGCCACCCAGGTGGCCAAGGACGGCGTGACCGTAAACAGCGTCCTGCCCGGCCGGATCGCCACCGACCGCCTCTACGAGCTCTACGGCTCACGCGAGGCGGCCGACGCGGTGGCACGCGAGGAGATCCCCGCCCGGCGCCTGGGCAGCACCGAGGAGTTCGCCGCCGCCGTGGCCTTCCTCTGCTCGTCCAAGGCCAGTTACATCACCGGGTCGACGGTCGTCGTCGACGGCGGGATGATGCGCTCGGTCTGAAGCTCAGCGGCTGGCTCGCGCCAGCAGCAGCAAGCCGTTCAGCGCCGCACCTGCGGCCACAGCCGCAGTGAGAACCCTGGCCCTCTCGGGAATCCTGTCCCCGGCCAGGAGGGTTGCTCCGCAGTCGACGGCGTCGCAGAAGACCCCGACGGCCAGCAGGGTCCGGTAACCGCCACCGTGGGACTGGGCCGCGATGGTCGCTACCCCGAGGGCGACGTCGCGTGCCCCGAAGGCCCGGCCGATGACCCCGCCGTCCACAGCCGAGGCGTCGGGACCAACCCAGCGCTCGCCGGCGCGCTGCGGGTCGGCCACGAAGGCGCCGCCGATCGCTATGCGGCCGGCCTGGAAGAGCGGATTGGGGACTGCGGGAAGCACGGGGCGAGCCTACAGGCGCGCGAGTCTCAGCGGCCCCGCCGCGGGCGGGCAGAGGCGACGGTCTTGGACGAGCCTCCGGACCCCGCTCCGCGGCCCTTGGTGGAGCCCTTCTGGTGCTTGGCAGCGCCCTTGCCGCGGCTCTTGTGGCGCCCCCGGGGACGCCCGTGGTTGCGGTGCCCGCCTCCCCTGCGCCTGCCGTCACCGTCGGGTGACGGCTCCGAGGCTGAGGGCGGCCCAACGTGGGCGAACTGGTCATCGAGGTCGAGGGCGCTGGTAATCGCGCGCATGTCCTTTACCTGGTCGCCGGCCACGAGGGTCACGGCAACGCCGGTCTCGCCCGCCCTGCCCGTTCGCCCGGTGCGGTGGACGTAATCCTCGGCCTGGCCGGGCGGGTCGAAGTTGACGACCTTGGAGATGTTGTCGACGTGGATGCCACGGGCAGCCACGTCGGTGGCCACGAGGGTGGGCACGCGGCCGGCCTCGAACGCGGCCAGCGCCTTCTCGCGCTGACGCTGGCTCTTGTTGCCGTGCATCGCGGCGGCGGTTACGCCCTGGGCGCCAAGCCGCTTGACGAGCCGGTCGGCGCCACGCTTGGTGCGCACGAAGACGAGAGTGAGGTCCTGGCCGTCGCCGATCTCCCGGACGAGCTCCTTCATCCTTGACTCGTTGTCGACTCGCACGAAGCGGTGCTCGATCTCGGCAACCTTCTCGGGCGCCGGAACATGCTCGTGCTGGACGGGCTCCTCGGTGTACTCGCGGGCGATGCGGCCGGCCTCGCCGTCGAGGGTCGCCGAGAAGAAGAGCGTCTGGCGCCCCGCGGGGCACTGGGCAACGATCCGGTCGACGGCGGGGCGAAAGCCCATGTCGAGCATGCGGTCGGCCTCGTCCAGGACCAGGATCTTCACGTTCGAAAGGTCGAAGGCACCGCGCTGGAGGAGGTCCTCAAGCCGGCCCGGCGTGGCAACGACGATGTGCGACTTGCGCGCCTCTCGCGACTGCTTCTCCAGGCCAACGCCGCCGTAGACTGCGGTGATCTTCAGCGCCCGGGCATGGGCAATCCGGTAGGTGGAGTCGACGATCTGGGTGGCGAGCTCACGGGTCGGGGCGAGGACGAGCGCCGACGGGCGCGGGTCTTCGGCGTCGATCCGGTCGATCAGCGGCACCATGAAGGCGAGGGTCTTGCCCGAGCCGGTAGGCGACTTTGCCAGCACGTCGCTGCCGGCGAGAACGTCGCCGATCACCTTGGTCTGGATGGCGAACGGGGCGTCGAAGCCCTGCTCGTCGAGGGCGTGCACAACGGCACTGGATACGCCGAGATCGGCGAAGGACTGCTTTGACATCTGACTGCTCCTTGGTTTCCCGGGCGCGTTGCGCTCGGGGCGATTCGGGAGGTACGGCTGACCCGAACCGCCTATGGGGCGGGACCCAAGAAAGCTTCACCTCGCGACCGGCCGGTTGCCGATCGCTACGGGGACAGTAGCCCTTCCCGCGGAAGACCCCGGGCAACCGCCATCGCGATCGGTCACAATGGAGGGGTGATTGCCGCCCTCGCCTTCGCCGTCCTGCTCGTCGCCTTCGCCGCGATCAGCTGGGCTACGCGCAACGCCCGCCGCCGCCCGCGCTGCTGCCAACCGGGCCAGTGGCCGCCGGACGACATCGCGGCGCGGAAGGATTCGGGCTCCGCAGCGGCAGGCACCGTGGCCCCCGGGGCGCCACGAGTACCCCCAAGGGGAATCGAACCCCTGCTACCAGGTTGAAAACCTGGCGTGCTAACCGCTACACCATGGGGGCAATGCGAAACCGAAGTCTAGAAGCGAAGGGCGTCTCGGTACCGGCCGCCTCCGCCGGCCTTGCGTCGGTCGGCGCCGGGGCGATGGGCGCCCTGGCGATCGGGGCGGTGGCCTTCGGCGCGCTGGCGATCGGGGCCCTCTCGATCGGGCGCCTGGGAATCGGGCGCGGGAAGATCAAGCGCCTTGAAATCGAGGAGCTCCACGTCCAGCGCCTGACCGTGGACGAGCTCAGCACGCCGGACCGAAAACCCTGAGCCCGCGCCCGACGCGGCGCATACAGTTGGCCTCACGCCGCCGTAGCTCAGTTGGTAGAGCAGCGGGCTTTTAACCCGAAGCGCGCAGGTTCGAGTCCTGCCGGCGGCATAGACGTGACCGCACGACCGTGCGACGCCCCGGCTGCGCCCGGCCCGTTACGCTGCCGGCGATGAGGAAGTTCGTGCCATGGCTCGTAGTCCTTGCGGTCGCGCGCGTTGTGATCGACCACTACCTCGAGATCGACAAGAAGGACCGCAAGCAGGCCCGCAGGGCGATAACCGCCAGCAGGCTGCGTCCCAGCCGGATGAGCGACGAGGAGCGCGAGAACCTCAAGCGGATCGCGGGCCAGGTCGAGAAGAAGCGCCTGGCCTACGAGGCCGCGGCGGCAGCCGTTCCCTTCCCGATGCCGGACCTTTACAAGAAGAAAAAGAAGCGGCGGCGCAAGCCCTAGGACTGCGGCCCGATCTTGGGCGTGACCCGGGTCGGCAAGACGGGCTGGTAGCGGTCCCCTCCCTCAGGCGCGATGCAGGCGAGGTTGAAGTCGCCGAAACCGCTCTGCGGGGGCAGTGCCGGGTAAGGAGGCTTCGGGTAGGTGGAGTACGGAGCCTGGGTCGGCGTCGCGGCGGTCCAGGCGACGGCTCCCGGGCTGCCCCAGTCCTTCTCGAATGCAGTCATGATCGAGGCGATACCGTCCACGCTCAGCAGGCTGGGAGCCGTTGGCTTGACGTTCGGATCGGTGCTGTTGGTCAGCGTGAGGCCGAGCTCCCGGTTGAAGTTCATCGACGAGTAGCCGAAGTTCTCCGACCCGATGAACCCGTTGACACCGTCGGCGACGATCGCCTTGGCATGGATGTAGAGGGCGCCGTCGCTGTCCAGGAAGTTGACCTTCACCCCGTTGGCCACCAGGTAGCTGAAGTAGTAGGTGCCGTACTTGCCCGACTCGCCCTTGGGCGTCGGCTTGCCGTTGGTGAACGGGGAAGCCATGACCACCCGTACCGAGACGCCACGGCCCGCGGCATCCACGAGGCCGTTGACGATGTCCGGGTCGGCCATCTCCTCGTTGTAGACGACGAGAGTCTTCTTCGCCGAAGCGACCAGGTCGAGCTGGCGCTGGCGCGAGTTGCCCTGCGGCTGGGCCTGGAGTGCCGGGTTGGGGTTGCCCCCGTAGAAGGCCGGGTTGGCCTTGCCCGAGCTGTCGGCCATTGGCGGATACCCGCTGCCATCGGCCAGGAGCGTCCCGTTGGCCCATGAGTCGGGGAGGGTCGAGCCCTGCAGCGCACGGTAGACCGGGGCCGAGTTCCAGTCCTGGCAGGCCTGGTCGGCCGAGTAGACGGCGGCGATCCGCTCCATCAGGGCCGGGTCGGTGACCTTTATCGCGAAGTCACGCGCGGACCACTCGTCAGCACAGCCGGAAGCCTTGCCCTGGGGGCAGGTGGCCGCCGGGTTGGTCAGGTAGTCGGCGTTCTCGACCTCGTAGTCGGTGCAGTTGTAGGGATAGCTCTTTGCCTTCGACTTGCAGTAGAGGTAGTCGGCCCACTGGTACGAACTCAGGTTTCCGGTCGAAACCATCACCCTGGAGGTGGGGACCATCTGCGTGGCGGTGAGCGGGTTTCCGCTGGAGTCGGAGGTGTCGATCAAGATCGACTTCTGGTGGGTGATCTGGAAATTCTGCGACGAGAACTGGACCCGGTAGCGGCCGGCGGACTTGCCGGGCGCCGGGTTCTGCGAGGCCCACTTCAGGGCGGCCTCCGTGGCGTAGATGCCGTCGACCGTCGCGCCACCCAGGCAGATGGCCTGGTCGGCCGCACTCAGGGAGGCGCACCCCTTGTTACCCGAATTGACGATCACGCGAACGTTGACGCCGTTCTGGACCGCCTTCATGAGCGTGCCGGGGTTCGAAGGCTGGCCAACGATATTCGGGCCGCCGAAGTCGTAGATGACGACGTCGACGCTGGTCTTGGCGGTGGCGACCAGCGCGGCTATCTGCTCGCCATCGTCGGGGAAGGTGAGCGACTGCTGCTCGGCGGCGTTCATCGCCGCGCCGGCCAGGGAGGCGCCGATCAGGTTGGTTGCGGTGAGGTTGGCGGTCCGCAGGTTGGCCCCGGCGAGGTTGCTCACCTCGAGGTCTGCCGACGCGAAGTTGACGTTGCTGAGGTCGGCACCGGCAAGGTTGACACCGGGCATGACGCAGCCGCTCAGGTCGGCACCCGGGGTGATCGCCGTCGGGTTGCAGTCCTTGGCGGCGGCACTGGCAAAGGGACGCTTGCCCTTCATGGCGGCGATGGCCACGCGGTTGTGCTCGTAGCTGCCGCCGGCGTCGGTGCCGTCGAACTGCTGAGAGGCGGTGGCAATCACGCGCGACGAGGACTTGACCCGGCGTGCGTTCCGCGCGCCCAGGCGGAAGCGGACAGTCTCGCTCGTGCCTCTCGGGACACGACGTGAGGTGCTGGCGACCACTCGGCGCTGGCGGGCGGGGCCGGTGATGAGCCGGACGGTGAATCGCTCGCGCTGGGCGCGGCGGCTGAGGAGCCCGCGGTCCCAACGGATCTTCGCCGTGACCGTGCGACCAGAGCGTGAGGCCTTGACCGACGTGACCTTCAGGAGGGCAGCCGGTTCGAGGGTGACACCGCCCGCAGCGGTGGCGCCGGGCTCGGCGGCGACGGCACTGGCGGGAAGGGCGAGGGCGCAGACTGCGGTTACAACGGCGATGCGGCGGTACATGTAGACAAGTCTCCCTGACGTGATGCGCTGGATTGCGCGGAGCGAGGAAAATAACACCCGTTCCGGTGGAGGGGCGCCGGTTTGTTGCCGGGAAAAGAGACGTCTAGTGGCGGAAGTGGCGCCGGCCGGTGAAGACCATCGCCGCGCCCAGCTCGTCGACCGCGGCGATCACCTCGTCGTCGCGGATCGAGCCGCCGGGCTGGATCAGCGCGCCGGCTCCCCCTTCGATCGCCGCCTGCGGGCCGTCGGCGAATGGGAAGAAGGCGTCGGAGGCGAGCACAAGGCCATCGGTTGACTCGATCCACTCGCGGCCGAGGGCGATCTTCACCGAGTCGACCCGGCTCATCTGCCCTGCCCCGATCCCGAGTGTCGCCTGGTCGCGGGCGACGACGATCGCGTTGGACTTGACGTGCCGGCAGACCTGCCAGGCGAAGATCAGGTCGGCCCACTCCTGCTCGTTCGGCTCGCGCCTGCTCACGACCTTCATCCCGTCGCGCTCGGCGACCACGCTGTCGTGCTCCTGCACGAGCAGGCCACCGGCCACCGGCCGCAGGTCAAGCGAGCCGGCCTCGGGGCGCCCGTCACCGGAGGCCTCGAGAATCCTGACGTTGGGCTTTTCGGTCAGCTTCTCCAGCGCCGCCGGCTCGTAGCCGGGGGCTACGAGCACCTCGATGAACTGCTCTGAGAGCGCGCTCGCGGTCTCCGCGTCAACCGGGCGGTTGAGGGCGATGATGCCTCCGAAGGCGCTTATCGGGTCGCCGGCGAAGGCCTTGCGGTAGGCCTCCAGGAGCGTCTCCCCGCGGGCCACCCCGCAGGGGTTGTTGTGCTTGACGATCACGCAGGCCGGTGCCTCATCGCCAAGCTCGGCGAGCATGCCACGTGCGCCGTCGAGGTCGAGGATGTTGTTGAACGACATCTCCTTGCCGTGGAGCTGTGCGGCGTCGGCGAGCACCCCGCTTTGTGCGCCGGCCTCCTCGTAGAAGGCGGCGGCCTGGTGCGGGTTCTCCCCGTAGGGGAGCTCAAGCCGCTTCTCCCAGGAGCGCGCCACCCGCGGCGGGAAGCCTTCGCTGCGCGCGGCAAACCAGGCGGAGATGGCCGCGTCGTAGCGCGCGGTGAGGGCGAATGCGGCAGAGGCGAGCCGCTCACGCAGCGCGAGAGACAGGGTGCCCTCGCCGGCTCCAAGCGCCTCGAGCACCTCTGCGTACTGGCCGGGATCGGTGACGATCGCCGAGAAGGCGAAGTTCTTGGCGGTGGCGCGGACCATCGTCGGGCCGCCGATGTCGATGTTCTCGATCACCTCGGCCTCGTCGACTCCCTCACGGGCGACGGCCTCCTCGAACGGATAGAGGTTGACGCAGGCCAGGTCGACGAACTCGATCCCGTGCTCTGCCGCCTGCTCCATATGGGAGGCGTCGTCCCGGCGGGCCAGGAGGCCGGCGTAGAGCTTCGGGTTGAGCGTCTTGACGCGCCCGTCCATGATCTCCGGGAATCCGGTGAGATCGTCGATGGCGCGGACCTCGAGCCCGGCCTCGGAGAGGGCCGCGGCGGTACCGCCGGTCGAGACGATCTCCACGCCCATGCCGGCCAGGCCACGGGCGAATTCGACGATTCCCTCCTTGTCTGAAACGGAGAGCAGCGCCCGCCTCACGCGAACCTCGCCGGGAGCGGTTGTCGAGTAGTCCTCGGAGATGGGCGCGAGGCTACCGGAGCTCAGGGCGTGACGATCAGCCGTCGCGGGTTCTCCGGGTCGCGCGTCACCGCGCCGCGCGCGAGCAGCCGGACCGCCTCGGGAAGGAGCTCGTGCTCGATCCCCTGAAGGATCTGGTGGACCTCGGTCGGGTCGCTCATCTCCGGCAGCTCGATCGAGCGCTGGAGGATGATCGCGCCGCTGTCGACGCCGTCGTCGACGAGATGGACGGTGACCCCGAAGACCCGCACCCCGTACTCCACCGCCTGCTCGACGGCACGCATACCCTGGAAGGCGGGCAGGAGCGACGGATGGACGTTGACGATGCGGTCGGGGAAGCTCGCGATGAACGCCGGCGAGAGGATCGCCATGTAGCCGGCGAGCACGATTATCTCCACGTCCTGTTCGCGCAGCCAGGCGACCATCGCCGCGTCGCGGGCCTCACGGTCGGCGTACTCGTCGGCCGGGAAGGTCTTGACCGGAATGTCGGCCTCGCGGGCCCGGCGCAGGCCCGGGGCGTCGTCCTTGTCGCTGGCCACGCAGACGACCTCGGCGTCGAGGCCGTGGACCTGCTCGAGCAGCGCGCTCAGGTTGGTGCCCCGCCCGGAGAGCAGGACGGCGATCCTGGTCATCCCGTAACCCTTTCGCCTGCGACCGACAGCTTCGGGTAGCGGCCGCCGCTGGAGGCGAGCCGCCCCCCGGCGATCAGGCCGTCGACGCGGGCCATCACCTCGTCGGCATGAAGGTCACCGAAGCTCCCATAGTGCTCGAGGCGGTCATGGCCGCTCTTGATGAGCGCTTTCGAGCGACCCCCGCGGAGGATCTCCACCGTCCGGGTACGTCCGACGGCGGGGCTCGCGCTGGCGACCACCTCGATGATCGCCGCCTCGAGCCCCTTCTCATCAACGTCGGCCGGCTTGCGGCGCGAGGGCGCCGCGCCTCCCCGTCCTGCAGGAACGGCCGCCACGTCGGCGACCGCGCCCGGGTCGCAGGCGTCGCAGCAGGGAACTCCGGGATTGGTGTGGGGCCGCTCCTCGTCGCCGAAGTGGCGCAGGATCGCCGCCCGCCGGCAGCCGTCCCCCTCGACGAACGACCAGACCGAGCGGTACTGGCGCCAGCGCGCGCTCACCCCTTCCTTGGCCGAGCTGCGGGCCAGTGAACGGGCCTTCCCGTCGTACGGAGCCTCGACACGCCCGGCGAGCCGGTCGGAGGGGGACGGCGAGGGGCGAAGCACCCCTGCCCGAACGAGGTGGCCGACGGTGGCGCGGACTTGGTCGGGCTCGCCCCCGACGTCGGAGAGGGCGATGTCGTAGCGCCCGTCGGCGGCCGAGCCGACGATCGCCCCGGCGATCCGGTCGAGCTCGGGCTCCTCGATCTCCGAGCGCTCGATGAAGTAGACGTGCAGCCCCTTGTCGCGCGGCTGGGCAAGCATCAGCGCCCTCGACGGGAGCCCGTCACGCCCGGCACGGCCGGCCTCCTGATACCAGCCCTCCAGCGACTGCGGGACACTTACGTGCACGACGCTGCGCACGTCGGCCTTGTCGATTCCCATTCCGAAGGCGTTGGTCGCCACGACCACCTGCACCTCCCCGTCCATGAAGCGGCGCTGGGTCTCGGCGCGCTTTTCGCGGTCCAGGCCGGCGTGGTAGGCGAGGACCTCGATGCCGAGGTCGTGGGCGAGGTCTTCGGCGACCTGCTCGGTGAGCTTGCGGGTGCCGGCGTAGACGATCGCCGGGCGGGAGGCCCGGTCGGCCAGGGCGGCGGCCAGCTGCGCACGGGAGTGCTCAGGCGAGCGGGTCGGTACGACGGCGAAGGTGAGGTTGGGGCGGTCAAACCCGGTCGAGACCCGAACAGGCTCGCGCAGCCCAAGGCGCCTCACGATGTCGCCGGCCACCTGCGGCGTGGCGGTCGCGGTGGAGGCAAAAAGCGATTTGGCACCGAGCCAGCGGGCGGCGTCGCCGAGGCGGAAGTAGTCGGGGCGGAAGTCGTGGCCCCACTGGGAGACGCAGTGGGCCTCGTCCACGGTGAATATCCCGATCGGGATGTCGCGCAGCGCCTCGAGGAAGCCGGGCGAGGCGAAGCGCTCCGGGGCCACGTAGAGCAGCCGAAGCTCACCGGCCCGCGCCCGCTCGATCACTTCACGGTTGTCGGCCGCGTCCTGCTGGGAGTTGACCAGCCCGACCCGGCCGGGAGCGCGCTCCTGGAGCGACTCGACCTGGTCCTGCATCAGCGAGACCAGCGGCGAGACGACGATCGAGAGGTCGTCGCGCAGGAGCGAGGGAAGCTGGTAGCAGAGCGACTTGCCGGCGCCGGTGGGCATGACGACCAGCACGTCTCGTCCCTCGAGGGCGCCCTGCACCGCCTCCGCCTGGCCGGGGCGGAAGGCGTCGAAGCCGAAGATCTCCTGGAGCGCGGTGTCCGCGGTGGCCATGGCTCCGGTCAGGCCGAGCTGCGGGCCATCGGCAGCTCCTCCTCGAGGGAGAACTTGCCGGTGCCCTGACCGGGACCGGGGAGCGGGTAGTTGCCCGAGAAGCATGCGTCGCAGTGGCCTGCCGGGTCGGCGCCGATCGCCTCGTAGACGCCTGCAAGCGACAGGTAGGCGAGCGAGTCGGCGCCAATATGCTCGGCGATCTCCTCGACCGTGCGCTCGTGGGCGACCATCTCCTCGCGCGTGGACATGTCCACGCCGTAGTAACAGGGGTTGCGGATCGGCGGGGCGGAGATCCGCAGGTGCACCTCAAGGGCTCCTGCCTCACGCAGCATCTGGATGATCTGGCGCATCGTGTTGCCGCGGACGATCGAGTCGTCAACCACCACCAGCTTGCGGCCGCCGACGATCTCCGGAAGCGGGTTGAACTTAAGCCGCAGGCCGTGCTTGCGCAGCTCCTGGCCAGGCTGGATGAAGGTGCGGGCCACGTAACGGTTCTTGACGAAGCCGTCGTCCTGGGGCAGGCCGCTCTCGCGGGCGTAGCCGCGGGCGGCGGGGTTGCCGGAGTCGGGGATGGCTATGACCAGGTCGGCGCCGGGCGCCGGTGCCTCGCGGGCCAGCTCCTCGCCCATGCGCCCGCGGGCGGCCTGGAGGGAGGTGTCGTTCATGCGCGAGTCCGGCCGGGCGAAGTAGATGTACTCGAAGACGCAGAAGGCCTCGCGCTCGCCCTCGACGAGCATACGGGTACGGATGCCGTCCTCTCCGATCGAGACCAGCTCGCCGGGCAGCACGTCGCGCATGTACTCGGCGCCGATGATGTCCAGCGCACAGGATTCGCTGGCCACGCAGTAGTGCTCGCCGATCCGGCCGAGGACCAGCGGCCTCACCCCTGCCGGGTCGCGGAAGGCGAGCACCCGCTCGTTGGTCATGATCACCGTTGAGAAGGCGCCCTTCAGGCGGGGGACCACGGCGGCGACGGCGTCCTCGATCTCCTCGTCGGGCTGTTCGGCGATCAGCGCGGCGATGATCTCCGAATCGGAGGTGGAGGTGAACTCGACCCCGTCGGCCTTCAGCTCGGCGTGGAGCTCGACGGCGTTGGTGAGGTTGCCGTTGTGGGCCAGCGCGATCTCCCGGCGCCGGCCGTTTCCGGCGGTGCGGTGAACCGGCTGCGAGTTCTCCCACTCGTTGGAGCCGGTGGTTGAGTAGCGCACGTGGCCGATCGCCAGCTCGCCACCGAGGGCGCGCAGGTCGTGCTCCTTGAAGACCTGGCTGACCAGCCCCAGCGCGCGCTGGGTGATGATGAACGAGCCCCGGTCGGCGGCGGCGATGCCGGCCGACTCCTGGCCGCGGTGCTGGAGGGCGTAGAGGCCGAAGTAGGTGAGGCGGGAGACGTCGCTGCCCGGGGCGTAGATGCCGAAGACCCCGCACTCTTCGCGCGGACCCTCCCAAGTGTCGGGAAGGTCGATCGAAGCGGGTGAGGCAGGTTCCGCCAGAACATCTCCAGCGTACCAGCGGGAAGCGTCGCCTCCGCCGGGTCCGGCGGGCCGGTCGGTGGCTCCAGGGCGGCGGCCGCTCACGGGAAGCAGGCCACCAGCCCGTCGTGGGCCGCGCGCAGCTCGTCGAGGGTCCACTCCGGGCTTTCGCCTCCGGCGTCGAGCGAGAGCTTCTCGCCCCCGACGTGGCCGATCACCGCCAGCCCGACCTGGGCGGCGAGCTCTTCTATCGCCCCCTGGTGGCCGGAGATGATGAAGCCGCCCGGGGCCTCCCCGAAGAGGGCTGCGTCGAGCGAACCGTCGGTGAGCGCCTCAGGGTCGATCTCGACCGTCGCCCCGATCGAGCCGGTCAGGCAGCACTCGGCCAGCGCCACGGCCAGCCCGCCCTCGGCGATGTCGTGGGCCGAGCTGATCCTCCCGCTGCGAACTGCCCCGCGGACCGCCTCCTGGGTAGCCGCCACCTGGGCGACGTCGATCTCGGGCAGCCCGTCGGGCAGCGGCTCGCCCCGCAGCCGGGCCAGCTCCGATGCGGCGAGGCTCGGGCGGAAATGGCCTGCGAGCGCGATCGCCTCGCCTTCCTCGACAAAACCGAGATGGCCACAGCGGGCCGCGTCGGGAAGGAGGCCGACCATGCCAATCACCGGGGTCGGGTAGATCGGGCCGGAGGGCGCCTCGTTGTACAGGGAGACATTCCCGCCGACGATCGGCGCGTCGAGGGCGCGGCAGGCGTCGCCGATCCCGCGGACCGCCTCGGTCAGCTGCCAGGCGACGTGAGGCTTCTCCGGGTTGCCGAAGTTCAGGTTGTTGGTAGTGCCCAGCGGCTTTGCGCCGACGCAGGCCAGGTTGGCCGCGCACTCGAGCACGGTGGCGAGCGCTCCCCGGTAGGGGTCGGCGGCAACGCGCCGGCCGTTGCCGTCGATGCTGACGCCAAGGCCGGCACCCGACGGGAGCACGAGCACGGCGGCATCGGTCTCTTCGGGGCGACGCACGGTGCGCGACTGGACGATCGAGTCGTACTGCTCGAAGAGCGGTCGCCGCGAGGCGAGGTTGGGAGAGCCGAGCAGCTCCAGCAGGGTCTCCTGCGGGCCGGCGTCCGCGGCGACCGTGGCCGGCGGGGGCGGGTAGAGCGGCTCGGTCGGCCGCTCGGGAGCCAGGTCGTAGAGGGGGCAGTCGTCGACGAGAGCCTCGACCGACATGTCGCCGACGAGCTCGCCGCCGGAGAAGACCCGCATCCGCCGGCTGTCGGTCACTTCGCCGATCGCCGCGCTGGATACCTCCCACTTCTCGCAGCACTCCCTGACGGCCTCCACGTCCTCGGGCCGCACGATGCAGAGCATCCGCTCCTGGGACTCGCTGACCATGATCTCGAACGGCTCCATGTCGGCCTCGCGCAGCGGCACCTTCGCGACGTCGAGGTCGATCCCGACTTCGCCCTTGGAGGCCATCTCACAGGCCGAGGAGGTCAGGCCGGCGGCGCCGAGGTCCTGGAGTGAGACGAGCAGGCCGCGCTCGAGCAGCTCCAGCGAGCATTCGAGGAGCTTCTTCTCCTCGAAGGGATCGCCAACCTGGACGGTCGGGCGCTTGCTTTCGTCGCCCTCTCCGAGCTCGGCCGAGGCCAGCACGGAGGCCCCCCCGATCCCGTCGCGGCCGGTGGAGGCGCCATAGAGCAGCACGACGTTCCCGACCCCGGCGGCGGCGCTGCGGATCATCTTCCCCGACTCGGCCAGGCCGAGGGCCATCGCGTTGACCAGGCAGTTCTGCTCGTAGGGCTCCTCGAAGTAGACCTCGCCGCCGATGTTCGGCACGCCGATCGAGTTGCCGTAGTGGCCGATGCCGGCGACCGCGTGCTCGAGCAGGTAGCGGGAGCGCTCGCTGCTGCGCACGTCGCCGAAGCGCAGCGAGTCGAGCACCGCGACCGGCCGCGCGCCGATGGCGAAGATGTCGCGCAGGATCCCGCCGACGCCGGTGGCCGCACCCTGGAAGGGCTCGACGGCGCTGGGGTGGTTGTGCGACTCGACCTTGAAGGCGCAGGCGAGGCCGTCGCCGACGTCCACGGCGCCGGCGTTCTCCCCCGGGCCCATGATCACCGCCGGCCCCTCGGTGGGCAGCGTTCCGAGGAGCTTCTTCGAGTGCTTGTAGGCGCAGTGCTCGCTCCACAGCAGCGAGTACATGGCCAGCTCCACCTGGTTGGGCGGGGCGCCCTGCTTCTCGCAGACCAGCTCGTACTCCTCCGCGGTCAGGCC
>JAUMBN010000102.1:0-5083 GCA_032119675.1 Solirubrobacteraceae bacterium
CGGCGAATCGGGTGAGCCCGAGGATGTCGGAGCGTTCACCGGCCCGATCCGGCCGGTCATCGAGGACCACTACTTCCGGTCCTGTGGACGCGAAGGTGGCCCGGTATCCAGCTTCGACCTGGGCCCTGCCGACACCGACTGCGAGCGGGCGTGGGGCGCCAACCTCGCGATCCGCCGCGAGTGGCTTGAGCGGGTCGGCCCGTTCGACCCGACGATCGGCGGCGGCGACGACGAGGAGGAGTGGGAGCGTCGACTGCTCGCCGCCGGCGGGCGAATCCGCTACCTCGCGGCAGCCGGGCTCGACCACGTGCGCCGTGGCGACGACGGCAGGCTTGGCTCGCTCTGCGAGGCCGCCCGCGCACGAGGCCGAGTGGCGCGTAGGCGCGACGAAGCGACCGGACGCGCTCCCGGCCTCGGAGGCGAGCTGCGCGTGCTCGCCGGCTGCCTCTGGCACACCATCAGGCACCTCTGCATGATGGGCCCGGTCATGGCCGTCCACTCCCTGGGCCGAATCGAGGGCGCACTCAGCCGCGCCCCGCTGCCCTCCGACCCGACGATCGACGGGGTCAACGACTTCCTCGCGCCCGGAAGCGGCGAGGTAGCCGGGCGCCGGGCGACCGTGATGGCTACCGCCGACCGCGCCCTGGACGTCGAGTCCGTCGCGCGCCGGCGTCGGCTGCGTTCCGGCCACGACGCGATGCCCCGGCGCCGCGTGCTCGTCCTCACCCTCTGGCGCCAGGACGTCCCCACCCTGGTCGACGCGATCCGCACGGAGGTCGAGCGCTCCCGGCACGAGGTCGAGCTGGCCGCCGCCCCCGCCGGGCCGGGCGGCAAGTTCGAGAACCTGAATGCCCTGGTTGGCAGCCGCGACCCTGGCGCCTACGACTGGGTCGTCGTGATCGACGACGACGTCGACCTCCCGAAGGGTTTCCTCGACGACTTTCTGGCCGCCGCCGACCGCGCCGGCCTCGAGATCGCCCAGCCGGCCCACCGCCTGGCCTCCCATGCCGCCTGGCCGGTCACGCGCCGGCGCCCGTGGTCGACGGCGCGGCGGACGACCTTCGTGGAGATCGGGCCGGTGACCGCCTTCGGGCCGGAGGCCGCGACGACGCTCCTCCCCTTCCCCGACCTGAGGATGGGCTGGGGCCTCGACGCCCACTGGGCGGCGGTCGCCCGCGAACGCGGCTGGGCCATCGGCGTGGTCGACGCCACGCCCATCGGCCACACGATCAGGCCGGCGGCCGAGGGCTACCCGCGCGAGGTGGCGATCGCCGAAGGCCGCGCCTTCCTGGCCGGGCGCCCCTACCTGCGGCGCGACGAGGTCCGAACGCTGGCGGTTTACCGGTGAAGGCACTCGTCGTAGCCGAGTTCTACCCGCGCCAGGACGACCCGGTCCTCGGCGTCTGGGCCCACCGCCAGGCGCAGGCCGCCATCGAGGCCGGCGCCGAGGTGAAGGTCGTCGTCCTCCACCGGATCGTCCCGCCACGCTCCACGCCGATGCTCAAGCGGCTCCCGGCCGCTGCCCGCCTGGCCCGCCACCCCTCCAGCCTTGAGCTCGACGGTGTTCCGGTCGAGTACGTGCGCTACGCCTCGCCGCCCAAGGAGAGCTCCTACGGCTCGTGGGGCAGCTGGGCGGCCAAGCCGCTGGCCAAGGCCCTGCGGCGGATCGGCGAGGAGTTCCCGTTCGAGGTCCTCCACGCCCACAACGCCGTGCCGGCCGCCGACGCGCTGCTGACCGCCGGGATCTCGCAGCCCCTGGTCATCAGCGAACACGGGGCCGACGTGTTCCACACCTCCGAGAAGCACGACGACGGGCGCGAGGCGATCCGCCGCGCCTTCTCGACCGCCCGCCTGGTGCTGGCCAACAGTGCCGGGATCGCCAACTCGTGCGAGGACCTCGGCGCCCAGCGGGTGCGCGTGCTGCACCTGGGCACCGACCTCCCTAAACGGGAGGAGGCCCGCGAGCCCCAGCCGACGATCGTCACGGTCGCCCACCTGGCCGCCCGCAAGCGCCACGCCGACGTGATCCGCGCGCTCTGGGTTCTGCGCGACGAGCGCCCCGACCTGCGCTACCTGGTGATCGGCGACGGCCCCGAGCGCGCCGGGCTCGAATCGCTCGCCGCGCAGCTTGGGCTGGCCCACCGGGTCGAGTTCGCCGGGCAGCTGCCCCATGACGAGGCGCTCGAGAGGATGCGGCGCTGCTCGCTCTTCGTCATGCCCAGCGTGGACGAGGCATTCGGCGTGGCCTACGTAGAGGCGATGGCCGGCTGGCTGCCGGCGGTAGGCACCGCCGGCGAGCCCGGCCCGACCGAGATCGCCCGCTGCGGAAAGGGCATCCGCCTCGTGCCCCCGGGTGACGTGGGGAGGCTGGCCGAGGAGGTCTCCGTCCTCACCGGCGACCTGGAGGTGCTCAGCGAGCTCGGTGCCGACGCGCGGCGGACGGTCGAGGAGTCCTTCAGCTGGAAGCGCTGCGGGGAGGCGACCGTCGCCGCCTACCGCGAGGTGCAGCGCCCGTGAGCCGGCCGCTGCTCCTGGTCACCAACCAGGTGCCTCCCGACCGGATCGGTGCCCTGAAGGCCCTGGACGAACGGGAAGGGCTGGAGGTGGCGATCTACGACGGGCGCCTGCACCACGCCACCGCCGGGGTCGCTGACCCGGGCGTGCCGTTCCGGCGGATCTCGCAGCGCGAGGCCTTCTCCCTGGCCGCCGGGGGCCGCTACCGGGCGGTGATCGCCACCAGCGCCGGCCGCATCGCCCTGCCGGCGGCCTACCTCGGGGCCCGCAGGGCCGGCGTGCCCTTCGTCTACTGGACCGGGATCTGGCACCAGGTCGCCACGCCGGCCCACCTGGCCGCCGCGCCGCTGGTGCGCTGGATCGAGAGCCACGCCGACGCCGTGGTCGCCTACGGCCCGCACGTCGCCGACTACGCGCGCGGCCACGGCGCCCGCAACGTGCACGTGGGGCCGCAGGCAGTCGACGTGGAGTTCTGGGGAGAGCCGGTTGACGGCTCACCGGCGCGCGAGCGGCTCGGCTCGCCGGGGTTCCTGCTGGTCTTTGCCGGCCGCGACCGTCCCGGCAAGGGGCTGGCAATGGCGCTGGAGGCGTGGCGGCTAGCCGGGGTCGATGGCGTATTCGCCCTGGCCGGGGTCGACCCCGCGGAGGCCCACGTGGCCGGGCAGCCGGAGGCGGGCCGCGACGGCCCCCCGGTCGAGGCACTCGGCATGCTCGACCCGGAAGCGCTTCGTGAGCTCTTCGCCGCCGCCGACGCCCTCGTCATTCCCTCCGAGCCGACGGCCGCCTTCCGTGAGCCATGGGGCCTGGTGGCCAACGAGGCGATGCTCCAGGGCGTGCCGGTGATCGCCACCGACGCCGTCGGCGCCGCCGCCGGCGGCCTGGTCCGCGACGGGGAGACCGGGCTGGTCGCCCCGGCCGGGGATGCAGGGGCGCTGGCCTCCGCGATCTCCCGGCTCGCCGCGAGCCCGGGGCTGCGCGCCGAACTCTCCGAACGGGGCCGTGCAGAAGCGCTGACGTACGATTTCGGAGCCTGGACCGAAGCGTTTTCACGGGCGCTCGAAACGGCAGGGGCCAGCTAGCCCTCCTGCTAGCTTTCAGGCGGGTCGGAGGGGCTCCCCGGGGCCGCCACGCCCGCCCGCCAATGGCCTTCCCGACGCGTCCAGCAAAGCTCGCCACCCTGCTCGCCGCCGCGGCCGCCTGCGCAGCCCTCGCCCTGCCCGCGGCCGCCACCGCCAACTACCAGGACCTCCTGCTCGACGCCTGCGGCCGTGACGGGAAGGTGAACGGCACCTACTCGCAGGAGGACTACCGCAAGGCCCTGGCCAACATCCCTGCTGACGCCGACCAGTACTCCGACTGCCGGGCGATCATCCGGGCCGCCCAGCTCGCCGCCGCCTCCGGCGAGGAGACCCTCACCCCGTCGACCGCCGCAGACATCCTGGCCACCGCCACGCCCGAGGAGCAGGCGGCGATCGAGGAGGCGATCCAGAGCTCCGACGGCAACCCCGTCAACCTCGGGGGCGACGTCGTCAGCCCCGCCTCCTACGGAGCGGGCCGCGAGGTGGCCGCCGGCATCTCCGAGCTTCCCACGCCGCTCAAGGCGGCCCTGGGCCTGCTGGCCGTGGGGGCGCTCGCCGCCCTGCTGACCGCAATCGTCCCGCGTGTCCGCGATCGCCTCAGTCGCTGAGCCGGCCTCCCCCGCGCTCCCTTCCGGCGGCGCGAGCCCCCGGGTGCTTCGCGCCCGCGCCGCGCTGCTGACGCTCGCCCTCACCGCGCTCTTCCTCGCCACCGCCCTCCACGCCTCCGGAGGCCTGCAGCTCCAGACCCTCACCCGGGTAGAGGTAGGCCTCGACGCACTGGCCGGCATCCTGGGGATCCTCGCCCTGCTGACCGGCCGCCGCGGCCAGAAGCCCTGGGGTGTCGTATCTCTCAGCCTCTTCGCCGCACTCGTGGTGCTGACCGGACTTTCGATCCTGTGGGCGATCGACCCGAGCGCAGCCTGGATCGAGACCAACCGAACCTTCGCCCTGATGGGCGCCTTCGTGATCGGCTTTGCGCTCGTGCGGCTGGCCCCCGACCGCTGGCGCTGCCTGCTCGGCGCGATCCTGCTCTCATGCCTGGTGGTCAGCCTCTACGCGCTGCTGACCAAGGTCTTTCCCGGCTCCTTCGCCGAGGACGAGATCTACGGCCGCCTGCGCGAGCCCTACGGCTACTGGAACGCCGTCGGCCTGACGGCGGCGATCGGTATTCCCGTCGCCGCCTGGCTCGGCGCGCGACGTGACGGCCACGGGGCACTCGCCGCGCTGGCCTACCCGTCGGCCGGCGTCTTGACCGTGGCGGCGATGCTCGCCTTCTCCCGGGGCTCGCTGCTGGCCGCCCTGCTCGGGCTGGTCGTCTGGTTTGCGTTTGTGCCGCTGCGGCTGCGCTCGGCGACGGTGCTGATCCCGAGCATCGGCCTTGGAGCGGTGGTGGGCATCTGGGCCTTCAGCCAGAACGGCCTGACCGACGACCGGGTGCCGCTCAACCTGCGAGGCAACGCGGGCACCGAGCTGGGCGTGGCGCTGCTGGT
>JAUMBN010000103.1:0-4385 GCA_032119675.1 Solirubrobacteraceae bacterium
ACCGTCACGAGCCTTGACGAGATCACGGTCGAAGCGGTCGGCGACGGCTCGCGCGTCACCTACGACGCCGAGCTGACGCTGAAGGGGCCGGCGAAGCTATTCGACCCGCTCCTCTCGCTGGCCTTCGGCCGCGTAGCCGACAAGGCGATTGCCGGCCTCGAGAAGGCACTGAACACCTGACGGCGAAGACCGGGGAATGACCCGGTCCACAGCGCTCATCATCGCCCTGGTGATCGCCGGCGGCGTCGTTGCCGCGCTGATTCTCGTAAACGGGGGCGGCTCGGAATCCAGTGATACGCCGACCGTCGCCACCGCCCCGCCGGTCGTCACCACCGAGCCCTCGGCCACAACGACCACCACCTCGAGCAAGCCCGAGAACGTCCAGGTCGAGGCGACGGTCACCAGCTACGTCTCGGCCGCCGAAGAGGGCGACGCCACCGCGGTCTGCAACCTCCAGGTCGACGGCCAGGGCTCGGGTGCCACATCGGCCCAGGCCTGCGCCTCCAAGGCCGGCATAAACCTCGAGTCCCTTCCGGCCCTCTCGCGGCTGAAGGTCCAGGACGTGAAGGTCGACGGTGACCGGGCAACCGCCAGCCTCGGACGCTTTGGGCAGTTCACCCTCCAGAAGAGCGCGGGCCAGTGGAAGGTCTCCGGCTTCAAGGCCACCGCAGCGCCGTCCACGGGCTCCGGTGGCTCGTCAGGCTCCTCCGGTGGCTCTTCGGGTGGCTCGTCGCCGGGGTCGAACCTTCGCGAGCGCCAGGATTCGGGCGGCGCCGCCGCGCCTTCGGGCACCGGTGGCGCCAGCGCCCCCTAGCCGCGGGGCGTGACGATCGGGAAGCGCGGGTCGGGCTCCTCGAGCAGCCCGAGGAAGCCGGCGAGCGCCATGCCGTCACCCTCGACGGCGATGGCCCCGGAAGAGAAAGCCTCCATCGGGTCGATCTCCTGGAGGATCAGCGAGTTGAGCGTCTCGCGCGTGGTGGTGACGGTCGCCTGCGCGTCGTCCGAGATGCGCCCGCGCACCGAGCTGAGCGCCCCATTTTCGACCCGCAGCGTCCACTGCTCGCCGGTGTCGGTGAAGTCCCACCCGAGCACGAGCGGCGCCTGCGCCGCACGGTGGCCGTCCATTCGGGTGGCCATCGCGTCGAAGAGCTGGCCGGTGTCCAGGGCCCGGACGATGTCCGCCGCCTGCGCCCGCAGGCCGCCCTCCGGGATTCCCTCGCGCAGCTCCATCGCTCCGGAAAGGTAAGCGTTGCGCCAGGTCGCGTTCTCGGTCTGGTAGGCGAGCTGCTCGAAGGCCTCGGCCTGCAGCTCGCGCGCGGCAGCGCTGGCCGGCTCGGCGAAGACCACGTGGCCCGCGAGGGTTGCCGCCCAGCGCTCGTCCCCGCCGTCGAGGGCCTCACGGGCCAGCTCGAGGGCCTTCGCGCCGCCGCCGATCGCCTCCACGTAGCGCTCGGCCGCCGCCTGCGGGGGCAGCGGGTCGAGATTTACCGGGTTGCCGTCGTAGACACCGAAGTAGCGCTGGTAGACGGCGCGCGCATTGTGCCTGAGCGAGCCGTAGGCCCCGCGGGTGTGCCACAGGGCGGCCAGGGAGGGCGGGAGCTCAAGCTTCTCTGCGATCTCCTCGCCGGTGAGGCCCTGCCCCGACAGCCGGATCGACTGGTCGTGCAGGAAGCGGTAGAGGTCGCGATGCTGGCCCAGGAAGGCGACGATCTCCGGCCTGCCCCAGGTCGGCCAGTGGTGGCCGGCGAAGAGCACCTGTGAGCGGTCGCCGTAGAGCTCGATCGTCTCGTTAAGGCACTGCGACCACCAGAGTGCGTCGCGAACCTCGGCTCCACGGATCGTGAGGATGTTGTGCAGGACGTGGGTGGCGGTCTCCGCCACACAGAGCGCCCCGGTTTCGGGCAGGAAGAAGTTGAGCTCGGCCGGCGCCTCGGTCTCGGGGACGAGCTGGAACTCGAAGGTGACGCCGTCGATCACCTCGGTCTGGCCGGTCTCGGTCACCTCGTCTGTTACGGCGCGAAGTGAGGGACTGCCGCTCGATACGCCCTTTCCGAGGCCCACGTCGACCTGCCCGAGCGGCCCACGTTCCAGGCCGGCGCCGTACATGTAGCCGGCGCGGCGGGCCATCGCCGGCCCGCCGATCACGTTCTCGCTGACCGCTGCGGCGGTGAAGCCCTCCGGCGCCCAGATCGGCACGTCGGCTCCGTCTTCGATCACGCCGGCGACTCCCCCGAAGTGGTCGATGTGGCTGTGGGTATGGAGGACGGCGGTGACCGGCCGCTCGCCGCGGTGTTCGCGGTAGAGGGCCAGGGCGGCAGCGGCCGTCTCGGGCGAGATCAGCGGGTCGACGACGATCACGCCCTTCTCTCCCTCGACCAGCGTCATGTTTGAGATGTCGTACCCACGCACCTGGTAGACGCCCTCGGCTATCTCGTACAGGCCGGCGGTGAGGTTCAGGCGTGCCAGCCGCCAAAGCGCCGGGTGGACGCTCTCCGGGGCCTCCTCGCTCTCGCGCAGGAAGGCGTAGGGAGCCAGGCTCCAGACCACCCGACCGTCTTCAGTGGTTATCTCGAGGTCCTCGGGCGCTGCGGCGACGAGTCCCCGCTCAGCGTTGGCTGCGTCGGTGCCGTCGTCGCTCGGCAGGCTGGCGAGCGCCCTCGAGTTGCGCTCGCGGGTATGAGCAGACGGTTCCGAGGGACCGCCCAACGCCCTCTCCTAGACCGCCGCTACCGGCCCGCGGCCCTGGAGCAGCTCCTCGGCCACGCGGTCGGTGGCCATCCCGGTCCCGCCGACCAGGCGGCGGTTGAGCTGCGAGCGCCGGAAGAAGAGCGGCGCGTCGTGCTCCCAGGTGGCGCCGATGCCGCCGTGGACCTGGATCTGCTGGCGGCCGGCGAAGTCGAGCGCGCCCCCGGCCACAGACCGCGCCGCGGAGGCGGCGTAGGCGAACTCCTCGGGGGAGTCGGCAAAGGCGTAGCCGGCGTAGATGCAAAGCGAGCGCGCGTTTTCCAGGCGGCGCAGGATCTCCACGATCCCGTGCTTGATCGCCTGGTAGGAGCCGATCGCCCGCCCGAAGGCGTAGCGCTCCTTGGCGTACTCCACCGAGACTTCGAGCGCCGTGGCAACCGTCCCGGCCGACTCGGCCGCGATCAGGGCCTGGGTGAGGTACCAGGCGCGGGCGATCTGCTCCTCGTCGACGTCGAGCTTCGACCCTGTCGCCTCGGCGAGCGTGATCGTGCCCAGGCGCCTGGTGGCGTCGTAGCGCCAGCCGCGCTCCACGGTGACGCCGTCGGAGGCGGCCTCGACGACTCCGGCGACCGGCTTGCCGTTCTCCACGCCGATAACGACGAGCAGGTCGGCCTCGCCGGCGTCGGGAGCCCAGGCGACGGTCCCGGTGAAGGTGACCGAGTCGCCCTTGACCTCGGCCTGCGGGGCTTCGGGGCGGTCCATGCCCTCGATCGGGTCGACCGTCCACTGGTCCTCGAGCGAGCTGGGTGGCGCGGCGGGAAGCCAGGCAGCCTTGGTCTCTCCGGCGGCGACGGCGCCCACGCGCTCGTCTCCCCCAAGGTCCATGAGCATCGACGCAGGCAGCGTACCCAGCAGCGGGGCGCCGGCGAGCACCTTCCCCGCCTCCTCGGCGACGAGCATGGCGTCGTAGGCGTCCAGCCCCGCTCCACCGTTCTCCTCGCTGACCAGCAGCCCGAGCCAGCCGGCTTCGGCGGCGACCGGCCAGAGGTCGGTCAGCGCGTCGTCATTCTCAAGGGCCTCCCGGGCCTCTTCGACCGTCTTGATCCGCGAGAGCGATCCGGCGGCTGCCTCGCGGAGGAATTCCTGCTCGTCGGAGAGCTCGAGGTTCATGCCGGCACCCCTTCCTTCTCGAGGGCCCGCAGCTCGCTGAACGGGACGCCCTTGTCCAGGCGCGGCTCAGGCGGAAGGCCGAGTACCCGCTCGCCGATTGTGTTGCGCAGGATCTCCTCGGTACCGCCGGCCGACTTGAGGCCGGGGAGGAAGGAGATCATGTAGGCCCACTGGCTCTCTTCGGCGAGGGCCTCGGGGCCGACCACGTCGGCGATCAGGTCGCCGGCCTTGATGGCGCAGTTGACGGTCGTGATCTTGGCCAGGCCGAACTCCGGCCCCGGGATCTGGCCGCCCTGGAGTGCGCTGATGGCGCGGTAGCCGCCCCAGCGCACCGCTTCCAGCTCGGCGGCCAGGTCGCCGAAGTCGTGGCGGACCTCGCTGTTATTCGCGGCGACCTCGTCGGCGCTGAGCGCTTCGGCGAAGCGGACGCCCCGGTAGCCGAACGACGATGACCCCACGCCGATCGTGAGACGCTCGAACATGAGGGTCGTCAGGCCGGTTCCCCAACCGTTGTCGATTCCGCCGACCAC
>JAUMBN010000104.1:0-13307 GCA_032119675.1 Solirubrobacteraceae bacterium
AGGCCCTGCGGGCCGGCGGCGCCCTGGGGTCCGGCCCCGCCCCTGTCCCCTTGGGCTCCAGCCGGGCCCTGTGGGCCGGCCTCGCCCCTGTCCCCCTTCTCCCCGCGCGGGAGCTGGCCGGCCATGAAGTCTTCGGCCTTGAGCGATCGGTTCCGTACCTCAGGGGAACGAACGGCGTTGTCGCGAATCTGCTTCGAGCCGACGCTGTTGCGCGGGATCTGGACGGCGGCGTAGCTGACGCCCGACAGAGCGACGAAGAGTGCCATCAGCGCGACCACCATCGGCGGATTGAGGTGCTTTCTCACGCTGCCGACCATATCCGGGGCGGCATGGCTGCGTGCCGGTTGGCGTGCCCTGGGCGGTGGACGGCCTAGGGCTCGCGGCCGCGGGCCCTGCGCAGCTCGGCCAGGCGGGAGGCGAAGCGCTCCTCGGCATCGTCGGGGAGGTAGAAGCGCTCGCCGACCAGCCCGTCGGGCATCAGCTCCTGGCTGCCGACGTGCCCGGGGAGCTTGTGGGGATCCTCATAGGGCTCGCTTCCCGCGGCCGGGGAGTGCAGGTAGGGCGGCGGGTCGGCGGCGCCGCGGTCGCGGACCGACTGCCGGGCGCGATTGAGCGCGTGGTAGGCCTCCTTGGACTTCGGCGCCAGCGAGAGGCGGATCGCCGCCTGGGCCAGCGCCCACTGCGCCTCAGGCATGCCGAGCAGCTCGACCGCCTGCGCGGCGGCGACCGCCGCCTGCAGGGCGCCGGGGTCGGCGTTGCCGATGTCCTCGGAGGCGAGGATCACCATCCGCCGGGCGATGAAGCGGGGATCCTCGCCCCCCTCGAGCATCACGGCCAGGTAGTAGAGGGAGGCGTCGGGGTCGGAGCCTCGGGTCGCCTTGATCCAGGCGGAGATCGTGTCGTAGTGGCGGTCGCCGGCGCGGTCGTAGAGGATCGCGCGCCGCTGGAGGGCATCCTCGGCCTCGGCGAGGGTCACCTTCCCCTCGCCGGCGCTGCGGGCCGCCAGCTCGAGCGCAGCCAGGGCGGTGCGGGCGTCGCCGCCGGAGCGGGCGGCCAGGAAGTCGAGCGCCTCATCCTCGGCGGTGGCGTTCAGCTCCTCCTCCAGGGCGCGGGCCAGCAGCTCGCGCACGACGGCGTCGTCGAGCGCGCTGAGCTCGTAGAGCTGGACGCGGGAGAGGAGTGCGTCGTTTACGTCGTGGTAGGGGTTCTCGGTCGTCGCGCCGACCAGGACGATCAGCCCCTCTTCGACCGCCGGCAGCAGCACGTCCTGCTGGGCCTTGTTGAAGCGGTGGATCTCGTCGAGGAAGACGATCGTCGCCGGGCCGCCGGCCTGACGGCGCTCGCGGGCGCGCTCGAGCACGGCCCGCACCTCGGGCTTACCGGCATTGACGGCGCTCAGCTCCTCGAAGGCGGCGCCCGACGAGCTCGCCACCAGCCGGGCGAGCGTCGTCTTCCCCGAGCCCGGAGGCCCGTGGAGGATCATCGAGTGCGGGTGGCCCTGGTCGATCGCCGAGCGCAGTGCGGTTCCCTCGGCGAGCAGGTGCTCCTGGCCGGCATAGCCCTCCAGGTCTCGCGGGCGCATCCGCGCCGCCAGCGGCGCGTCGGCCGGCGGCCGCTCGTCGATCCGGCCGGTGCCTTCGTCGAACAGGCTCTCCACCGGGCCAGTATCGCCGAGCGGCGCCGGCCGCGCAGCCTTCAGGTGACTGGCACCGGCAGCCCGGCGATCGCCGCGACCGCGCCGGCCGCGGCGGCGAGCAGCAGAGTCGGCACGATGCCGAGCCGCGCCGCGAAGAGCAGCAGCGCCGCCACCGCGGCGACCACCCACTGCCAGGTGAAGTCGACCCCGGAGGCCAGCGGCACGAAGGCGCCGAAGATCGCGCCGATCGCCGCCGGGCCGGCGCCGTCGAGGAAGGCACGGGCGTCGGGGTTGCTGCGCAGCTTGATGAACTTCGATCCGCCGGCCATGACGATCAGCATCGACGGCGCGAAGGCTACGAACGAGGCCAGCAGCGCCCCGCCGATGCCGGCGGCTGCGTAGCCGACCACGGCAACGGTCTGCACCACCGGCCCCGGCGTTATCTGGCCCAGGGCGACGGCGTTGAGGAACTCCGGCTCGGTCATCCAGCCGTAAACCTCGACGGCGTCCTGCTGCATGATCGGCACGATCACGAAGCCGCCGCCGTAGGAGAGGGCGCCGACCTTGAAGGCGGTCCAGGCCAGCGCGGGGATCGCGGCGGCGCCGACGACGGCCATCAGCACCATCGCGGGGGAGATAGCCGCTGCCTCGCGGCTCCCACGCCGGATCAGCAGCTCGACCAGGCCGCAGCCCAGCAGCGCCGCGACCACCCAGGCGCCGAAGAGCACGGTTACAAGGGCACCGACCGCGATGTAGAGCGCGGCGCGCCAGAGCCGGAAGCCGGCGTGCGGGGCGAGGCTCGCCCGGGCGAGGTCCCAGCCGACGCTCAGCACCACGGCGAGCACCGCCGCCCCGGCCCCGGCGCCGACGCCCCGCAGCCACTCGGGAGGGGCGGAGGCCAGGAAGGCGGCGGCCAGCGCGATGATCATCACCAGCCCGGGCACGATGAAGGCCAGGCCGCCGACCAGGGCGCCGGCCCTCCCGGCCACGCGCTCGGCGCAGTAGATCGCCAGCTGGGTCGAGGCCGGCCCGGGGAGCAGGCCGCAGGCGGCGTTGGCGTCCTCGAACTCCTGTGCGTCGATCCAGTGGTGGCGCTCGACGCAGAGCTCGCGGAGCATCGCCACGTGGGCCGGCGGGCCGCCGAAGCCGGTGAAGCCGAGCCGTCCCCACTCGCGCAGGACGGTCGACAGCGGGACCTGCCTCTCCATGGCGGCGATGATCGCATCCGCGGCCGGCCCGCGGTGCGATCTCGCCCTATTCTTTCCACGATGTTCACACGCATCGACCACGTGGGAATCGCCGTCGCCTCGATCGACGACGAGCTGCCGGCCTGGCAGGAGCGCTTCGGCATGGCTCCCTCACACCGCGAGACCGTCGAGGAGCAGGGCGTCGAGGCGGTCCTCTTCGACGTCGGAGAGAACCACGTCGAGCTGATCGCGCCGCTGGGTCCAGAGACCGGGGTGGCCCGCTTCATCGAGAGCCGCGGCCCCGGCCTGCACCACGTCGCCTACCAGGTGGACGACATCGACGCCGTGCTCGCGCAGCTCAAGGAGTCGGGCGTGAAGCTGATCGACGAGGAGCCGCGGACCGGGATTCGCAACTCCCGCGTAGCCTTCGTACATCCGAAATCTGCCGGGGGCGTGCTCACCGAGATCGTCCAGCCGGCGGAAGGGAGTCACTGATGGCCAAGGACGAGGGCGGACGCGAGCAGGTGACGATCGGCTTCAAGGGCGGCGGCGCGCTGCCCCTGCGCCTTAGTGCCGACGACCGCAAGACGCTGATGGGTGCCCTGGACAAGGGTGGCTGGCAGGAGCTGAGCGACTCCGACGGCACCGTGCGGATCGACTGCTCTCAGGTGGTCTACGTGCGGACCGAGAGCGAAGAGCAGCGCGTCGGCTTCGGCGTCTCCTAGGCCGGTCCTGAAGCGATGAAGGTCGGCATCATCGGCATGCCCAATGCCGGCAAGTCGTCGCTCTTCAACGCGCTGACGCGCGCCGGCGCCCAGGCCGCGAACTACCCGTTCACCACGATCGAGCCCAACGTGGCGGTCGTGCCGGTCGCCGACGAGCGGCTCGAGAAGGTGGCGGCGACCGTCGGCGCATCCGAGGTGGTGCCGGACACGATCGACTTTCACGACATCGCCGGGCTGGTAGCCGGGGCCCACAAGGGCGAGGGGCTGGGCAACCAGTTCCTGGCCAACATCCGCGAGACCGACGCGCTGATCCACGTCGTGCGCGCCCACCAGGACGCAAACGTCGTGCACTCCGAGGGGAGCGTCGATCCGGTCCGCGATGCCGAGACGGTCGAGACCGAGCTGATCTACGCCGACCTCGAGCAGGCCGAGCGCCGCCACGAGCGCGTGGTGCGCGAGGCGCGCGGCGGCGACGCCCACGCGATCGCCGAGGAGCAGTGGCTGGCCGAGGTGATCGCCGCGCTGGGCGAGGGACGCCCGGCCCGCACCGTGCCGGTTCCCGACGATGCGCCGGACGCGATGCGCCTGCTGCAGCCGCTGACCGGCAAGCCGGTGCTGATCGTGGCCAACGTCGAGGAGGGGGAGACCGAGGTGCCCGAGGCGGTCGCCGCCCACGCCGCGGCCGAGGGCGCCGGTGCACTGGCGATCTCCTCGCGGCTGGAGGCCGAGCTCTCCGAGCTGAGCGACGAGGACGCCGCCGCGATGCGCGCCGACCTGGGCCTCGACGCCTCCGGCCTGGAGCTGGTGGTGAGGGGCGCCTTCGACCTGCTTGACCTGATCGCCTTCTTCACCGCCGGCGAGGCCAAGCCGGCGCAGTCCTGGCACACCCCGCGCGGCTCGACCGCATGGGAGGCCGCCGGGAAGATCCACACCGACATCCAGAAGGGCTTCGTCCGCGCCGAGGTGATCGGCTGGGAAGAGCTGGCCGACGCCGGCGGCTACGCCGGGGCCCGCGACCGCGGCACGCTGCGCACCGAGGGCCGCGACTACGTGATGCAGGGCGGTGACGTGATGACCGTCAACTTCACTCCCTGAGCCGCGGCCGGCGGCGCAGCCGGCCTGTTGCGGGGCTCAGGCGGATCGGGCCGAGGCGCGCCCGTTCAGCCCTTGCGCTGCCCGGTGCCCGGCCCGCTCAGCCGGAACCGGTCCTCGCCGCCCCGCAGCCGCTCGGCCAGGCGGGCCATGCCCAGCTCGTCGGCCTTGCGCGCCGCCTTGGCCTCGCTGAGCTTGCGGTCACGCGGGCGACGGACCTTCACCGGCTGCAGCGTCGCGATCTCCAGGAACTCGCGGAGCTGGCCGGCCTGCTCGAGGATCGCCTCGCGGGTGCCTGCCGCCATCCCGCTCGTGGGGTCCTGGGCCGCGGTGATAACGCCCTCAAGGTCGCGGTGGCGCTCGAGCAGCTCGGCCGCCCCCTTCTCGCCCACGCCGCGCGCGCCGGGAATCCCGTCGGAGGGGTCGCCGCGCAGGGCGATCAGGTCGGGAATCTGTGCCGGCCTCACGCCGGTGCGCTCGCGTACGTCCTTGACGGTGACCAGCTCGACGCCGCCGCGGGCCGGGTAGAGCTGGCGGCTCTTGGCGCTCACGCACTGGAACATGTCGCGGTCGCCGCTGAAGATGAGGGTCCGGCCCCCGGCCTTCTCCTCGGCGGCCACCAGGGAGCCGATCAGGTCGTCGGCCTCGAGCCGGCCGGCGTCGAGCGAGGGCCAGCCGAAGGCCTCGAAGAAGTCCGGCGCCAGCTTCCACTGGCGGGCGAGCGCAGGCGGCATCGGTGGGCGGTCCGAGTGGTAGCGCGGGTAGAGCTTCACGCGGTACTTCGCGGCCTCGGCCCCCCAGCAGCAGACCAGCGCCCGCGGCTTTCGTTCGCCCCAGGCCGCCAGCAGGGCGTTGGCGGTTCCCAGCAGCGCGTTGACCGGCTTGCCGTCGGCGCCGCGGATCGACTTGGGCAGCGCGAAGAACGAGCGGTACATCAGAGACGGCGCGTCAACGGCTATCAGGGGGCCGGCCACAGGCGCAGGTTAAGGGGCCGGTAAGCAGGAATGGGAAAGGCTGGCCCGGCGGTACCGTGATACTCGGGCGGTCCGCGACGCGTACCCCTCACGCGTCGATGACCGAAGAGAAAGAGATCCCCGCCGAAGAGGAGACCACGAAGGTCCCCAGCTCGCGGATCGCGCGCACGGCGAAGTTCGGGGGGCTGGTCGGGGGCCAGAGCGCCAGGTGGGCGGCGACCAGCGCGGCGAACAAGCTCCGCTCCGACGAGCGCGCCCAGGAGGCAAACCAGGCTCGCGCCTACGAGCTGGCCGACCAGCTCGTCAAGCAGCTCGGCCAGATGAAGGGCGCGGCGATGAAGATCGGGCAGGTCCTCTCGACCGTCGACTTCGAGCTGATCGACGAGAAGGATCGGGAGGGCTTCAAGGCGCGGCTCGCCGAGCTGCGCGACAACGCGCCGAAGGTCGCCTTCGCCGACATGAAGAAGGTCCTGGAGAAGGACCTCGGCGGGGACCTGGAGGAGTTCTTCCCCGGGTTCGATCCCGAGCCGGTGGCCGCCGCCTCGATCGGGCAGGTCTACCGCGCGCGCACCGAAGAGGGCGAAGAGGTCGCGGTGAAGATCCAGTATCCGGGCGTGGCCGAGGCGGTCGAGACCGACATGCGCAACGTGAAGATGCTCGTGCCGCTGCTCAAGCGCCTCGCCCCGGGCATCGACGCCAAGGCGCTGCTCGCCGAGCTGCGCGAGCGGATCAGCGAGGAGCTCGACTACGAGCTCGAGGCGGCCAACCAGCGCCAGATCCACCGCCACTTCCGCGGCCACCCGTTCATCCAGGTGCCGAAGGTCCACAGCGCCCTGTCCACCCGCCGCGTGCTGGTCACCGAGTTCGTCGAGGGCAGGAGCTTCGAGGAGATCAAGGAGCTGCCCGACGACGAGCGCGACCGCTACGGGGAGATCGCCTTCCGCTTCTTCTTCGGGCTGATGAGCCGGGAGCACATCGCCTGCGGCGACCCCCACCCCGGCAACTACATCTTCCCCGAGAGCGGGCGGGTCTGCTTCCTTGACTTCGGGCTGCTGCGCCGCGTGCCGCCGGACTACCTGGCCGGCGAGCAGGAGCTTGCCCGCTCGATCGTCGGCGGCGACGCGCAGGAGACCCACCGGCTCCTCTCCGAGCTCGGCTACCTGCCCGAGCCGGAGGAGTTCCAGCCCGAGCGGCTGCTCGAGCAGCTGCAGACCGCCGGCGAGTGGTACTTCGAGCCGGGCTTCCGGCGACTGACCCCGGAGTACGTGCGCCACGCGATCGAGGTTGGTTCTTCGCCGCGCTCGGAGTACTACGACTACATGCGCCGCCAGACCATCCCGCCCCCCGCGCTGCTGATGCGGCGCATGGAAGGGCTGCTCTTCACCGTGCTGGGCGAGATGCGCGCCGGGGCCGACTGGGGCTCAATCGCCTTCGAGTACATGGCCGACGCCGAGCCGACCTCCGAGCTGGGCGTCGAGGACGCCGGCTTCTTCGCCGCGAAGGGCTGACCGCGGGGCACCGCGGGCCGCGCGGGCGTAGGCTTGGGCGGCCAACGGAATTCCAAGAGGAGGCAGTGAATAGATGGCACCCACCGTTATCGAGGGCATCGAGGGCGCAAAGGCGCTCGTAGGCCAGGAGCTCGGAACCAGCAGCTGGTACGAGGTCACCCAGGAGAAGATCAACGCGTTCGCCGACGCGACCGGCGACCACAACTTCATCCATATCGATGAGGAGGCGGCGGCCAAGACGCCGTTCGGCAGCACGATCGCCCACGGCCTCTTCACCCTCTCGCTCGGCCCGATGTTCACCTACGAGATCATGACCGCGACCAACGTGACCTTCGCCGTCAACTACGGCTACGACAAGGTCCGCTTCCCGGCCCCGGTGCTGGTCAACAGCAAGGTGCGCATGCGCGCCGTCCTCTCGACGGTCGAGGAGGTCCCGGGCGGCATCCAGGCGATGATCACCCAGACATTCGAGGTCGAGGGCCAGGAGAAGCCGGTCTGTGTGGCCGAACAGCTGGTCCGCTTCTTCGGCGAGGTCTGAGCCGCGGCGGGCGCCGGGAGCCCTTCCCGGCGCCCCCTCTTTCAGCCCGCTGAAACGTGCCGCGGACGAGGTTCGAAAGCCGCTTCCGGCGGGTATTCTCGCCGCATGACCACGATCAGCCCGGCCGCCGAACTCGCGGCCATCGAATCGGTTCCCACCCAGCTGTTCATCGGCGGGCAGTGGCGCGACTCCTCCTCGGGGGCCACGCTGCCGGTCGAGGACCCGGCCACCGGCGAGGTCCTATGTGAGGTCGCCGACGCCACGGTCGCCGATGGCGAGGCGGCGCTGGCCGCCGCCGACGAGGCCTTCAGGAGCTTCCGCGAGGTCGCCCCGCGCGAACGCTCCGACATCCTGCGCCGCGCCTACGACCTGATGATCGAGCGCGCCGACGAGCTGGCGCTGGTGATGACCCTCGAGATGGGCAAGCCGGTGCCCGAGGCGAAGGGCGAGGTGCTCTACGCCGCCGCCTACCTGCGCTGGTACTCCGAGGAGGCGGTGCGTATCAACGGCCGCTTCCAGGTCGCCGAGAACGGGACCAACCGGGTGCTGACCATGCAGCAGGGCGTCGGCCCGTGCATCTTCATCACGCCCTGGAATTTCCCGCTGGCGATGGGCACCAGGAAGGTGGGCCCGGCGATCGCCGCCGGCTGCACCTGCGTGGTCAAGCCGGCCAAGCAGACGCCGCTCTCGATGCTGGCGATGGCACAGATCTTCGAGGAGGCCGGCCTGCCGGCCGGCGTCCTGAACGTGATCACCACCAACGATTCGGGCGGCGTGATGACCCCGCTGATCGCCGACCCGAGGGCGCGCAAGCTCTCCTTTACCGGCTCGACCGAGATCGGCAAGCGGCTGATCGAGCAGTCGGCCGAGCAGATCCTGCGCGTCTCGATGGAGCTCGGCGGCAACGCCCCGTTCCTCGTCTTCGAGGACGCCGACCTGGACGCGGCGGTCGACGGGGCCCTGCTGGCCAAGATGCGCAACGGCGGGGAGGCCTGCACCAGCGCCAATCGCTTCATCGTCCACGAGTCGGTTGCGGCCGACTTCACCGGGAAGCTCGCCGCGAAGATGGGGGCGATGAAGGTGGGCCGCGGCACCGAGGACGGCGTCGAGGCCGGGCCGCTGATCGACCAGGTGGCCGTGGACAAGGTCCACGAGCTGGTCGAGGACGCCCTCGCGCTCGGCGCGACCGCCCACGTCGGCGGCGCGCCGGTGGACGGCCCGGGCTACTTTTACGCCCCGACCGTCCTGGGAGACGTTCCCGACGGGGCGCGGATCACCGCCGAGGAGATCTTCGGCCCGGTCGCCCCGGTGCGCACCTTCTCCACCGACGAGCAGGCGATCGAGATGGCCAACGACACCGAGTACGGCCTGGTGGCCTACATGTACGCCCGCGACATCGGCCGCGCCTTCCGCGTGATGGAGGGGCTCGACACCGGGATGATCGGCTTCAACCAGGGGATGGTCTCCAACGCCGGCGCCCCGTTCGGGGGCGTGAAGCAGTCCGGATACGGCCGCGAGGGTGGCCACGAAGGGCTCGAGGAGTACCTCGAGACCAAGTACATCGCCCTCAATATCGACGGCTGAGCGGCGCGGCCCAAGGGCGCTGCCCGCAAGCCGGCGGGCGCGGCCCGGCGGGCCGGCCGCTCAGACCTCCTCGTTGCCGGCGGCGATCTTCCTCAGGTTGATCGTCTCGTCGTAGAGCTTGGCGCTGACGCCCTCCTCGAGGGCGACCTCGCGCAGCGGCCGGCCGGAGTCGGTGGCCTTCTTGACGATCGCCGCGGCCTTGTCGTACCCGATCGCGGTGTTGAGCGCGGTCGCCACGGCGAGCGTCCCGCCGGCCGAGGCGTCGGTGCCGGCGCGGTTGGCCTCGATGCCGTCGATGCACTTCTCCGCGAAGAGCGTCGAGGCGCTGGTCAGCAGCTGGATCGAGTCGGTGAGGTTGCGGGCCATCAGCGGGATCCGCACGTTGAGCTCGAACTGGCCCTGCATGCCCCCGATGGTGATCGCGGTGTCGTTGCCGATCACCTGCGCTGCGACCTGGAGGACGACCTCGGGAATGACCGGGTTGACCTTGCCGGGCATGATCGACGAGCCCTTCTGCAGCTCGGGCAGGTAGAGCTCGCCGATGCCGGCTCGCGGACCCGAGCCCATCAGCGCGATGTCGTTGGCGATCTTCGTAAGGGAGACGGCGACGACCTTCAGCGCGCCGGAGAGCTCGACCAGCGCGTCGCGGTTGCCCTGGGCCTCGAACGGGTGGGCCGGGGCCTCGATCTTCAGGCCGGTCTCCCTGCGCAGCTCGCGCCGGACCTTCTCGGCGAAGCGACGGTGGGTGTTTAGCCCGGTGCCGGTGGCGGTGCCGCCGAGCGGGATCTGGCGGACGTGGACCAGCGTGGCCTCGATCCGCTCGCGGCCCATCTCGACCTGGGTGGCGTAGCCCTCGAACTCCTGGCCGAGGGTGACGGGCACGGCGTCCATCAGGTGGGTGCGGCCGGCCTTGACGACGTTGCGGAACTGGCGGGCCTTGCGGTTCAGCGACCTCTCGAGCTCCTTGAGCGCCGGCAGCAGCTCGTTGGTGCACATGTCGAGTGCGGCGAGGTGGACGGCCGACGGGAAGACGTCGTTGGAGGACTGCCCGAAGTTGACGTCGTCGTTGGCGTGGGCGCCGGAGAGGGTGGCGATCACCTCGTTGGCGTTCATATTCGACGAGGTGCCCGAGCCGGTCTGGAAGACGTCGATCGGGAACTGGTCGTCGTACTTGCCGGCGGCGACCTCGTCGGCGGCGCGGGCGATCTTCTTCGCCTTGCCCTTGGGGATCAGCCCCAGCTCGCCGTTGACGCGTGCCGCGGCGCCCTTGATGCGGCCGAGCCAGTGGATCACCGGGAGCGGGACGAGCTCGCCGGAGACGGGGAAGTTGTCGACGGCCTTGGCGGTCTCGCCGCCGTAGAGGCGCTTCTTGGCCATGGTTCTCCTTCTAGACGTTTGCCCGACCGATGCTACGCCCGCGCGGCTGCCGGTGACTTGTGCCCGGCCGGTCGACGGTGCGGTACGTGCCGTGCCGCGCGCGGTTCAGCCGCAGAAGGCGGAGATCTCGCGCGCGACGGCGACCGGGTCGTCCCAGGCCATCAGGTAGCCGGTGCGCGGCACGATCCGCAGCTGGCCGTCGGGGAGAAGGTCGAGCGCCTCCTCGGCGCCGAGTAGCGGGTGGCGCGGGTCCTCGTCGGCCCAGAGCAGCAGCACGGGGAACTCCATGGCGCCGTACGCGTCGAGCAGCTGGCGACGTGGTGCGGTCGGCCGGCCGCGGGCGAAGGCGGCCCACGATCGGGCGAGATTGGCGTTGCCGCCGACGTCGGCCAGGGCGTGGCGCACCACGTCGGCGGCCTCCGGGTTACCCCGGGCGCTGAGCTGGACGCCGCGCTCGGGGCGAAGGGCGATCCGCGCGGCGCGCATCAGCACCCGGTCGGCCCCCGGCACGGCGCCGGCGCGTGCTGCCACCAGCCAGGCGTTCCAGTCGGCCTCGCGCGAGCCGGGCCGGTGGAGCCGGTTGCCCATCAGGATCAGCTTGGCGGGGGTGAGCAGCCCGTCGGCGATCGCCTCCAGGACGAGCTCCGCTCCCAGCCCGTGGCCCCCGACCAGCGGCCGCGGGCCGCCGACCTCGCGGCAGAAGCCGGCGACCACCTCGGCCAGCCAGCGGCGCGTGTAAGGGTGGGAGGGGCGGTCCTCCGAGGAGCCGTGGAGGGGGAGGTCGGGGAGGATTACCCGGTAGCGGTGCTCGAGCTCGGCGACGAGCGGCACCAGCTCCCGGTGGCTGAGCAGCTCGGAGTGCCAGAGGACCAGCGGCTGCCCGGTGCCCTGCTCGCGGTAGGCGACCCGGGCGCCGTCGGGGTGGTGGTAGAGGCGGAGCTTCATCCCTGCCGGCGCCCGGCGCTGCGTCCCTCCTCGAAGGCGGCGCGGGCCTGCGGGCCGGCCGACTCGATCCGCCGGGCCGAGCTCTCCAGCCGGTAGGCCAGCTCGCTCTGGACGCCCTGCGAGGTGCTCGCCCCGCGGTCGGCGGCGCCGACCAGGAACCCGAGCTCCAGGGCCGCCTGGCGGTCGCCGGTCCGGCCCTCCTCGGCGAGCCGGTCGGCCACCGCGGTGATCGCGAAGCCCAGGGTCATCAGGTCGGCGTCGGAGCGGGCCGAGTTGACGCAGCCGGAGATCGTCGTGCCGCTATCGAGGCTCACGGCTTGCGGTGCCGCCTCCAGCGCGGTGGCGATCTGCTCCCGGTTGGCGCATCCTGCGGCGAGCCCCTCTCCTTCGGCGTCCGAGCCGCAGCCGGCCAGCACGAGGGCCAGCGCGGCCAGGAGCACCGGCGCGGTCAGTTCAGGCCTTGACATCGACCGGCGCCGGGAGCTCGAAGCCGATCGCCTGGCAGCCCCGCTCGATCTCCTGGATCGTGGCGTCGAGCACGGCGATGCGGGCAAAGCGCTTGCTCTCGCCGGCGATCACGTGCCACGGAGCCCAGGTGGTGCTGGTCCGCTCGACCATCTCCTCGACCGCCGCGGCGTAGTCGTCCCACCTCTCGCGGTTGCGCCAGTCCTCTTCGGTCAGCTTCCACTGCTTGAGCGAGTCGGCCTCGCGGTCCTTGAAGCGCCTGAGCTGTTCGCCGGGCGAGATGTGCATCCAGAACTTCACGATGATGCACCCCTCCAGGTAGAGGAAGCGCTCGAAGTCGACGATCTCCCCGTAGGCGCGCTCCCACTGGTCGGTAGTGGCAAAGCCCTCGACCCGCTCGACCAGGACGCGGCCGTACCAGGTGCGGTCGAAGACGGCCATTCCCCCGTGGCCGGGGAGGTTGCCGACGAATCGCTGGAGGTAGAAGTGGCGCTTCTCGTCCTCGGTCGGCGCCGCGTACTGGACGACCCTCACGTGGCGGGCGTCGAGCGGCTCGACCAGGCGCTTGATCGCCCCGCCCTTGCCGGAGGCGTCCCAGCCCTCGAAGAGGATCAGCAGGGCCGGCCCCAGGCCGCCGGTGCCGAGCTTGCCGCCGAGCGCCAGGCGCAGCTGGGCCAGGCGCAGCTGCCGGGCCTTGAGGGCCGCCTCGTACTGCTTGCGCTTGAGGCTGCTTCCGAGGTCGACCTGGTCGAGTGCGCCCATACCGGCACTCTGCCACAGGCCGTCCAACTTCGCTATTTCCGGGGTTTGTCCGGCGCGGCGGGTGTCATTAGCGGCCATGGAGCTCGTTCCCGGCGACCCACTGGCCCATCGGGCCCTCGAATCGCTGCTCCACGCCGAGGCGACCGTTCGCCGCAGCCTGGCCCGCGACCTGGAGGGCGCCCGGGTGCAGTCGACCGGCTTCTTCGTGCTCGTCCTCCTGTCGACCGCCGGCGGCGAGCTCGAGCTGCGCGCCCTGCGCCACCGGATGCAGACCTCCAAGGCCAATGCCACCGAGGTGATCGACCGCCTGGTCGCCCGCGGACTGGTCACGCGCCGGCGCTCGCCGGCCGACCGGCGAACCGTTCTGGTGGAGATCACCCCGCCCGGTCGCGAGCTCGTCGACCGGCGCTTCCCGCGCCACAGCGAGCGGGTCCGCGAGGCCTTCGCCGCCCTCGACGACGACGAGAAGCGCTCGCTCGCGCAGATCTGCCGCAAGCTCGCCGCCTGAGCGCGC
>JAUMBN010000105.1:0-5280 GCA_032119675.1 Solirubrobacteraceae bacterium
GGCTACTCCGACCGCCAGGCTCACGCCGACTCCCGGGCAACGCGCACGGCGACCAGAACCCCGGCCAGGCCGGCGACCAGCGACACCGCTACGTAAGCGAGGGCCAGCCCGGCGCGACCGGCGTCGAGCATCTCCAGCAGCTCGCGCTGGAGCGTGGAGAAGGTGGTGAGTGCGCCGCAGAAGCCGGTTCCGACCAGCGCCCGCGCGCGGCTGGCCGCAGGCGCCCGCGAGGAGAAGCGCACCAGGGCGAAGCCGAGAAGCGCGGCGCCGGCGACGTTGGCCACCAGCGTCCCCCACGGCCATGAGCCCCAGGCGTGGGGCAGGAGCTCGGAGAGCAGGAGCCGCACGGCCGTCCCGGCCATGCCGCCGACGAGGATCGCCACCAGCAGCCCCCGGTCGCCGGCGGGAACGGCCCTCGGAAGCGCCAGCGGGTCGCCGGCTGCGTCCTGCGGGCGCACCTGGTCAGTCGCCGGTGGCGGCCGCCGGGCGGGGCGAAGCGACCTGGGCGCCCACGATCTCGTGGACGCTCTCGACCATGTAGTCGAGCTGCTCTTCGGAGAGGCCCGGGTAGACGCCGATCCAGAAGGTGTTCTCCATCACGAAGTCGGCGTTGTCGAGGTCGCCGACGACCCGGTGCTCGATGTCGCGGTAGGCCGGCTGGCGCAGGAGGTTGCCACCGAAGAGCAGGCGCGTGGCGATCTTCCGTTCCTCCAGGGCCTGCACCAGCTCGTTGCGGGTGACCGGTGCTCCCGGGCGGACCGAGAGGGCGAAGCCGAACCAGCTCGGGTCCGAGCCGGGCGTGGCCTCGGGGAGGACCAGGTGCTCCTCCAGGCCCGCCAGGCCTTCGCGCAGGCGGGTGAAGTTGGCCCGGCGCGCTGCGATGAAGCCGTCGAGCTTGTCGAGCTGCGAGACGCCGACGGCGGCCTGCATGTCGGTGAGCTTGAGGTTGTAGCCGACGTGGGAGTAGGTGTACTTGTGGTCGTAGCCCTCGGGGAGCTCGCCGAACTGCTGGCAGAAGCGCTTCCCGCAGGTGTCCTGCATTCCCGGCTCGCACCAGCAGTCGCGCCCCCAGTCGCGGAAGGACTCGGCGATGACCTTCATCTGGCCGTCGTTGGTGATCACGGCGCCGCCCTCGCCCATGGTGATGTGGTGGGCGGGGTAGAAACTGCAGGTGGCGAACTCGCCAAACGAGCCGACCGGCCGGCCGTTCCAGGTGGAGCCGAGCGCGTCGCAGCAGTCCTCGACCAGGAAGAGGTCGTTGGCCTGGCAGAAGGCGGTGATCGCGTCGAGGTCGAACGGGTTGCCGAGGGTGTGGGCCAGCATGACGGCGCGGGTGCGTTCCGAGAGGGCGTCCTCGAGGTGGGTGGTGTCGATGTTGTAGGTGGGCACGTCGACGTCGAGGAAGACCGGCACCGCGCCGGCCTGGACGATCGGGTTGACGGTGGTGGGGAAGCCGGTGGCGACGGTGATGACCTCGTCGCCGGGCTTTACGCGCCGCTTGCCGAGCTTCGGCGAGGTCAGCGATGAGAAGGCGACCAGGTTGGCCGACGAGCCGCTGTTGACGAGGATCGTGTGGCGCCGGTCGAAGCGCTCGCGGGCAAAGCGGCGCTCGAACTCGGCGGCGAAGCGGCCCGTGGTCAGCCAGAAGTCCAGCGAGGAGTCGACCAGCGACTGGACGTCTGCCCCGTCGAAGACGCGCCCGGCCACCGGCACCGGGCTCTCCCCGGGGACAAACGGCTCCGGGGCGAAGGCCTCCTGCGCGTAGCGGGCGGTCAGCTCGATGATCTGCTTACGCAGCTCTCCGGCGGCGCTCTGCGGCTCGTCGTTCCCCGGCCCCATGGGGCGCAGACTCTAGCCCTGCGTGTCGGGAACGACGGTCGCTTCCAGCCGGTAGCGGCGCATCAGGAAGAAGCAGGCCACGGCGCCCGCCAGCGAGAGCGCCGCGGCCACCCACATCGCGTTGGCCAGGGAGTAGTCGAAGATTGCGTCGATCGCGTCCTGGGCCTTCGTGCCGCCGGCAAGGCTGATCTCGGTGATCGACCTCGCGCCGGTCAGCACGTCCTTCATCCTGGTCAGCAGCTCCGGCCCCGGGTTGGCGACGAATTCGCGGAGCTTGGACTCGGAGGAGTTCTGGAAGACGGCGGTCAGCGCGGCGACGCCGAGCGAGCCGCCGATCATCGACGAAGCCTTGTAGACGCCCGAGGCCACTCCCTCGCCGGCGTCACCGGCATCGTCGACCGAGACCCGGGCGGTCATGGTGATCTGCAGGCCGACGCCGATGCCAAGCAGGACGAAGGGCACCAGCAGCTGGCCGTAACTGCTTCCCAGGGTGGTGAAAAAGACCGACGAGGCGGCGATCACCACGAGGCTTAGCGTGATCGGCAGCCACGGGCCGAAGCGGTGGCCGAGCATCGCCCCGAGCGGCGTGACGAGCAGGATCGGGACGGTCGCCGGCAGCAGCAGGGCGCCGGCGGTGAGCGGGTCGTACTGGAGCACCACCTGCAGGTAGAGGGCCATGAAGTAGATGACGGCCCCGAAGACGAAGTTCGAGAGAAGGTTGGCGAGCACCGCCCCATCGAAGCCTCCGCGGCGGAAGATGCCCAGCTTGACCAGTGGCACCCTTGTGCGACTCTCGATCAGGACGAAGAGGCCGAGCAGGGCGAAGGCGGCGACGAAGAGCGCGACGAGCGTGCCGCCGGAGGCGGTGTCGCTGTCGACCAGCGCGTAGTTGAGCAGGGCGAGGCCGGCGAAGATCGCTACCGCGCCGGGCACGTCGACCGAGCGCCCGTTGGCCTGGTCGACCGACTCGGCCGTCGTCTTCCAGACCAGGAGCAGTGCACCCAGGACGAGCGGGAGGTTGACCCAGAAGATCGCCTGCCACGAAAAGGCCTCGATCAGCGCGCCGCCGGCGAGCGGCCCGACCGCCTGCGCGCCCCAGCAGACCGCTACCCAGGTCCCTATCGCCCTGTCGCGGTTGGCACCGGGGAAGGTCACGGCGATGATGGCCAGGGCGTTGGGCAGCACCGCGGCGGCGCCGACGCCCTCGATGACCCGCCCGGCGATCAGCAGCTCCGGGCCCTGCGCGATGGCCGCAACGATCGAGCCGGCGACGATCAGCAGCGAGCCGATGGCGAACATCTTCCGGCGCCCGAAGACGTCGCCCAGGCGCCCGGTGACGATGATCAGCGAGCCGGCCAGGAAGTAGCCGTTGACCGCCCACTGGAGCTTGTCGGAGTTGTCCCCGCCCATGTCGGCGCCGATCGTGGGCAGGGCGATCGAGATATCGGAGGCGGTCACCCAGACCAGGGCGGTGATCACGCAGATTCCGGCCAGCGACCACCATGGCCGCGGCGCGGACGCGCCTGCGGGCGCGCTGGCGGTGGCTGCTTCCACGGGCGGGGAAACTATTAACGCGGGCGGTCGGAGCCGGGGCGCACGGGGCCTGTGCGCAGCGGGCGGGCTGGTCGGAGGGTCCGGGGGCCGCTCTAGCTTTCGCGCCGTGGTCCCCGAGGCGGTTCAGATCCCGATTTGGCTGGACCTGCTCGCCGTCGTGCCCTCGGCGCTGGCCGGCGCGCTCGTGGCCGCCCGGGCCAAGTTCGACCTGACCGGCATATTCGGCGTCGGCCTGCTCTCGGGCATCGGGGGCGGCATCCTGCGTGACGTCCTGCTCAACCAGATGCCCGTTGCCTTCAAGTCCCCCTGGTACATAGCCACCGCGCTGATCTGTGCCCTGGTGATCGCCCTGACCGCCCGCCGGATCGAGCGCTACCTGTGGCTGGTGGTCTTCCTCGACGCCGCCGCGCTCGGCCTATACGGGGTGACCGGCGTCAACAAGGGCCTGATCAACGGGCTCGCGGTGCTCCCGGCGATCGTGCTGGGCCTGATCGCCGCCACGGGGGGAGGCGTCCTGCGAGACCTCACATTGGCCAGGCAGCCCGAGATCTTCCAGCGCGGCCAGCTCTACGCGACGGCAGCGCTGGCCGGCGTCGTCACCTACGCGATCCTCTTCAAGCTCGGAGTGGACGAGGCGGTCACCGCGCTGGTCGCCGCCTTCGTCACCTTCGCCGTGCGGATCACCGCCTGGCGGCTGAACATTCGGCTGCCCGGGGCGGTCGACGTGCCGGGGGTGATCGCGGGCCGCGTTGCGGGGTCGCGGGAGGAGAAAAAGGGCTAGGGCCCCTGGTCGGCGGCCAGCCACTCGCTGAGCAGCTCGGCGCACGCCTCGAGCGACTCGCTCCAGCTGCGGGCAGCCTGCTCGTCGCCGTCGTCGCTGACGTGCTTGACGAGCCGGACCGGCACGCCCATCGCCGCCGCGGCGCTGGCGATCGCATAGCCCTCCATGTCGACCAGGTCGGCCTGCTCAGCCAGCCGGGCGCGGACGGCGCTGTCGGCCACGAAGCTGTCGCCGGTCGTCAGAACCGGCCCTTCCCCGAGCCCGAGCGGGCCGCCGAAGTCGCGCCCGGTGAGGGCGAAGATCGCCTTCTCGTCGAAGTCGTGCTGGGTGACCCGGCCGACCACGTGGGTGCCGTGGAGGCCGTCACGCAGGGCGCCGGCGGTGCCGAGGTTGATCACCTCTGATGGGGTGGCGCCGGCGAGCAGCCGGGAGACGCCGAGCGCCGCGTTCACCTTGCCCGGGCCGCAGACCAGCAGCGGCAGCCCGTGGCGCTGCAGGTGGACGCCCTCCTCGTGGAGCGCCACGACCAGCAGTGGCCGGTCGGGCTGAACCTCGCCATGGACCTCGATCGCCTGCACGGCGGCGATCCTACGCCAGCGACGGCCGGTCAGCCTGCCGGAGGCGGCTGGCGGGTCAGGTGCCAGTCGCCGCAGAGGTCGCAGGGGTAGGGGTAGAAGCGGTCGCCGAACTGCGCGCGGTCGGCAGCGGCCACCGCGCGCGCCTCTCCCTCGCTGGCGAAGGCCCGCTTCTCGCGACACTGGCGCTCGCGCTCCCGGCCCCGGCCGCGTTCGCGCTCGAACCACTCCTCGATCCCGCTCACGGCGCGCCCCCGGCGACCTTCTTGCCCGGGTTGAGCAGCCCCTTGGGGTCGAAGGCGTCCTTCAGCCGGCGGTGGAGCCTCACGCGCGCCGGGTCCCAGCCGGCGCCGAGGTGGCCTGCCTTGGCCAGCCCGATCCCGTGCTCGCCGCTGATCGTGCCCCCGAGGTGGTCGGCCATCCCGCAGAGCTCCTCGGCAGCTGCACGGGCGCGCGCCAGCGCGGCGGTATCGGTTCGGTCGAGCATGAAGGTGGAGTGGAGGTTGCCGTCGCCGGCGTGGCCCCAGCTGC
>JAUMBN010000106.1:0-4931 GCA_032119675.1 Solirubrobacteraceae bacterium
CCATCTCGGTCTGGAAGCCCGACCCGGCCACCCCCCACATGAAGCCCTTGGGGAACTTCTCCGCCGGCGCAGCCTGCCCTGCGGCGGGAACGAGCGCCGTGGCGGCCAGCGCGAGCGAGGCGAGAACAGCAAGACGCAGGAGCGACGGCCGGGCCATCGGCAGAGCATATGCGGCGCCTCGTTTGGCATGCGGCGGTAGATGCGGCCGCGACTCCCTGGTCAGGCAACAACGGGTCACCCGGCCTCCAAATAGGCTGCGCCGGTGGCCACCGAGCAAGCGCCTGCAGAAGGAGCACTGAACCCGAGGCGCTGGCAGTCGCTGGTGGCGGTCAGCGCGCTGGTAGCCCTGGTCTGGATCCAGTCCGACGGCTTCGTGATCGCCGTCCCCACGATTACAAAGGAACTCGGGGGGACGACCGACCAGATGGCGTGGGCGGTGAACGGCTTCCTGATCGCCATCTGCATGGCGGCATTCTTTGGCCGACTCGGCGACACCGTTGGCAACCGGCGGATGATCGCCACCGGCAGCGTGATCCTCATCGTCGGCTCGGTGATGGGCTCGCTGGCCCAGAGCCCGACCGAGCTGATCGTCGCGAGGGTGGTGCAGGGGATCGGCGGCACCGCGATCTTCACCTGTGCCCTGTCGGCGATAACGATCCAGTTCCCGCCGGGCGAGCTGGCGCGGGCCATCAGCATCAAGTCGGCGATGGGCTACGCCGCCGGCGGCCTTGCGACCCTCATCATCGCCGGCGTACTCGAGCTCCTGGGCTGGCGGGCGATCTTCTGGGTGGTGGTGCCGGTGGCGCTGATCGGCCTCGGCGCGATCGTGGCCACCACGCCGGAGACCCGCGACCGCCGCCCGGACTCCAGGCTCGACCTCTCCGGCGCGCTGGCGCTTACCGCCGGGTTCGTGGTGGCCAGCTACGCCCTGATCGAAAGCAACGAGATAACTTTCGGGCGCTTCCTTCTGTTCGCCGGGCTCGCTGCGGTCCTCTCCGCGCTCTTCGCCCTGATCGAGAGCCGGGCAAAGGACCCACTGATCCCGCTCTCGGTCTGGAGGCACCGGACCTTCACTGCCTCGATCATCGTCAACTTCGCCTTCAACGGGCTGATGGTGGGGCTCCTCTACCTGCTGGCGCTCTACCTGCAGACCGCCCGGGGACTGAGCTCGCTCGACGCCGCAGTAGTGCTTCTGGGAGCAACGGCCACCCTGATCCTCGCCAACCCGTTCGGGACGCGGCTCGTTCAGCGCGGGCGCTACCTGATGCCGGTGCTGGCGGGGATGCTGCTGATCGCCGCGGGCTGCCTGATCGTGGTTGCCGGCGTGAAGGCCGATTCGGAGCCGATCATCATGATCGGGCTGGTGGTCTTCGGTTCGGCGGTCGGCATCCAGGTGACTTCCATCTCGACGCTTCAGGTGAGTTCGGCCGGCGCCACGAAAGGGACCGCAAGCGGAGTGGTCGGGGTGATGTTCGGCGCGTCGGGCGCGATGGGAATCGCGCTGGCCACGGCGATCATGCAGAACTCCGCCGTCCGGTCGCTGCAGGGGGCGACCGGCTCGGGCCAGCTCGAAGGGATCAGCCACAACCAGCTCCTGGACGTGCTCGCCGGGTCGCTGCCGCTGGACAGCGTCTCGCCGGCCGGCCAGAAGCTGGTGATTGCCGCGCTGGACCAGGGGGTCGTGAACGCGGCGATCGTCTTCGCGGCGCTTGCGGTCGCCGTTTTCGTGCTGGCGCTGGTGATGATGCGCGAGGTGGTGCTGGAAGGGCCCTAGGCCTTCGCCAGCCAGTTCAGGAAAAGCTTCGGCGTGAACACGGGGAGCCGGGGGCAAGGGAGAGCAGGTCGCTGTCGCCGGTGACGATCACCGCTTCGCTGGCCATCGCCAGGGCGATCAGGTAGTCGTCACCGGGATCGGATGAGACTGCAGGCGGGTTCGGCGGATCCTCGCGCATCACGCTTCCACCTTTCACCAGGCGAACCAGCTCGGCGGCGTCGGCCGCAGGGATCCGCTCTCGCAGCTTGGGGTAGGCGAGCACGCGCTCGAGCTCTTCGATCAGCCCGGGGGAGAACCGGCGGGGGACGGAGGGCACTGCGCACCACCAGCCCGAAGCTCGCGATCTTGATCACGGCGATCACCCCGATCGCGACAGTGGCGACAGTGGGCATCTGCCTCCAGTCTACGCCTGGCTCGTCCTCAGCGACCACCAGATCGGGAAACTCAACCCGAGCTCGAGGACTTCGTGTCCTTTTCGAGCGTGCCGTCGAACACGTCGTCGAAGACCTTGTTGCAGACATCGACATCCTGGCTTTCAAATCCCTCGGCAAACCAGGAGATGCGCTGGACCGAGGTGCCGTGCTCGAACTCTGAGGGGTCGGCCTCCGCGCCGGCGTCGGCTGAGAGGTTGTCGTCACCGATCGTGTAGAGCGCGCCGAGCACCTCTTCCAGGTCACCGGGCTCCAGGCGCTTATCGTCGTCGACAGATGACATCCACATGCCCATGAGGCAGTCGGCGTTCAGCTCGTAGGCTACCGAGAGCAGGTTGGCGATTTCCGGCTTCTCCTCCGCGCCCTTGTCGATCACCTCCTCGAGCCCGCCAAGAGCCTGCAGGTGGTGGCCAAACTCATGGCCGACGACGGCGGCGACCGCGGCGTCGTTGCGACCCCTGTTGTCGGCGTCGATGATCTCGTCGCGCAGGAACCTCGCCGGCAGGACCATCGTGCGATCGTCGCTGCAATAGGCCGGCCCGGTCTCGTCGGCGTCGATCGTGCCGCAGGCGGTGTCGGCGGCACTCTTGGGGACCCTGATCTTCGCCGGCTTCCAGCCCTCCCCCCACTGCTCGCCCCAAAATTCGTTGAGTTCGTCACCGATGTCCCTGGTGAAACCGGCAAGGCGGCTCTTGGATTCCTCGGAGGCGTAGGACGGCGTTCCGGAATCCAAGTCGACGCAGCCGGCGCCCGCCGCCACAGAGACGGCCACTGCCGAAGCCGCAACAACGCCTCGAGCAAGAGAACGCACCGGATCATCATAAGTGCTGCCCGGCGTGCAAGAAAGGCTGCTGAACCAGCAATCAAACACGCCCGGCAGAGCCCCGGGTTACGCTGTGCACATGGGAGGAGAGCCGGCCGGCACGGCGGTCACGACCACCCGCAAGCTCACCATCAAGCGCAAGCGCTGACCGGGCAGGCAACCGGGGCCTGAGAGGAGTTCGGGGTTTGAGTGACATCTGAAGCCAACCGAGGCGGTCCGGCGGAAAAACAGGGAGGCAGGCGCCGGTTCGACGCCATCAAGGAGCGTCTGTTTCCCTCCGGCAGGGTTCCTGGCACCGAGCCGTCCGAAACGGTCTGGACCGGATGCGACGGCCCGGCCGAGGGGAGCTGGTCGGACCGCCGCGCAAAAGTCGCGGGGGCCCTCTCCTGGCTGCTGGTCGGCACTCTCGCCATATGGCTTCACGTGACCGATTTCGATGGGTTCGTTGACTCGTTCCCCTACGTGGTCGGCACGAAGATCCTGGTCTTCGTCTGGGTGCTTTTTGGAATCAGCATCCTCAGGCCGATCTTCACTCGCCGTGCACGCGACTCCTCACCTGCCGATCACCCCACGCGATGAAGCAGGCGCTGCTGGAGTTCTCGCAGAGCCCGGTCTACCTACTCTGGATGATCTTCCTGGGCGCATTTCCGGTGGTGACGGCGATGCTCTCGATCGACTCCTCGCGGCGCTTCGTGATCGACAGGCGCTCCGAGCCTTCAAGAGACCCAACTGAGCCGCTCCCCGACGAGAGCGACCTCGAGCAGGCACGCCGGGAATTCGAGACGCTTACCGTCCTCGTCCCCGCCCGCAACGAGGAGGCCCTTCTCGGGCGGACGATCGAATCCGTAATAGAGCTCGACTGGCCGCGCGTGGAGCTGATCATCGTCGATGACGGCTCAACGGACGCGACCTTTGAGGTCGCTAGAGCCTTCATCGCCAGACCCCGGACCGTCGACCTTGAGACCAGCGGCCCGGCCCGCACCCGGGACTCGGTGACCATCCGCATACTCCGGCGCCCTGAGAGCCACGGCAAGGCGAGCGGGATGAACCTGGCCCTGACCAGGGCCAGCGGGAAGATCATCCTCGGCCTGGACGCCGACGGGAGGCCCGACCGGAGAGTCGCGGAGCTGATGGTCCCGCACTTCGCTCGCTACCCGCGCGTTGCGGCCGTAACAGGAAACCCGCGTGTCGCCAACGTGGGAACCATCCTCGCGCGCCTCCAGGCCATCGAGTTCTCCTCGACAGTGGGCGTGCTGCGAAGGGCGCAAGCCGGGTGGGGGCGGATTAACACCGTCTCGGGGATCTGCGTCATGTTCCGCCGGCAGGTGCCAGTCGACCTGGGCGGTTTCCACCCGGGAGCCGCAACCGAGGACATCATGATGACCTGGAAGGCACAGCTCGCCGGGTGGGACATCTTCTACGAGCCCAGGGCCCTGTTCGCCATGCACAGCCCCCTGCGGCTGCGGGACTGGTTTCGCCAGCGTCGGCGCTGGGGCCGCGGCCTTGGCGAGGTCCTGCGAGTTTTCTTTCCGACGCTCCTGAGAAAGCAGAGCTACAGGATGTGGCCGGTGGCAATCGAGGCTTCCCTGAGCATCGTCTGGTACCTGCTCCTGGTGCTCGGGGTGGCGTTCTGGGCCGTGGCGGCGGCAGCAGGGGTTCCCGGACTGGGGAACAGCCCGCTGATCAACCACTGGGGGATCATCGTCGTGATCATCTCGATCCTCCAGATCTGCTGGGGAGTGTGGCTCGACACGCCCGACGATCCCGGGATCAGGAGAATGCTCTGGGTTGCTCCCCTCTACCCGCTCGTCTACTGGTTCTTCTCCGCGATGGCTGGAGTCAGCGGCGCGATTCCCGGGTTGATCCTTGGGCCTCGGGGCGAGATGGCGTGGGAACCGATCCG
>JAUMBN010000107.1:0-2507 GCA_032119675.1 Solirubrobacteraceae bacterium
CGCGGGCGCCTACGTCATGGCCGGCGGCCATCGCCGTGGCCGCCACCGCCGAGCCGAGCATCCCCCCGGCCCCGGTGACGAGGATCCGGGCCATTCAGGCGACCCCGATCTCCGACTGGTCGCCGATCAGGAAACGGTAGGCGCGGGGCTGGAGGTCGGAGCGGGTGATTGCGGCGTCCTTGCCCAGCAGGGAGGACTCCACGCGGGCGTCCAGGTCGCGGACCGAGCTGCCCTCGAGCAGGATCGAGTGTTCGACCTCGGCGCGCTCGACGACGCAGTTCTCCCCGATCGCCGAATACGGGCCAACGTACGCGTCGACCAGGCGGGCGCCGGCGCCGATTACCGCCGGGCCGCGCACGGTGGAGTTCTGCACCACGGCCCCCTCCTCGATCACGACGCGGCCCTCGCAGGTGGAGGCCTCGTCGACCTCTCCGTCGATCCGCCGCTCGACGGTGTCGAGGACGAGCCGGTTGGCCTCGAGCATGTCCTCCAGGCGGCCGGTGTCCTTCCACCAGCCCTCGACCACATGGGGCTCGACCCGCCTGCCGCTGTCCACCAGGTGCTGGATGGCGTCGGTTATCTCCAGCTCGCCGCGGGCGGAGGGCTCGATCGCGCGGGCGGCGTCGTGGATGTCGGGGGTGAACATGTAGACGCCGACCAGCGCCAGGTCGGTCCGGGGCTCGGGCGGCTTCTCCTGGAGGCTGACCACGCGCCCGTCGCTCAGCTCGGCGACTCCGTAGTGCTCGGGGTCGGGGACGGGGGTGAGGAGGATCAGCGCGTCGGGCGATCCTTCGCGGAAGGCGCTCACGAGGTCGGTAATCCCGCCCTGCAGGAGGTTGTCGCCCAGGTACATGACGAACGGGCTGTCGCCGAGGAACTTCTCGGCGGTGAGGACGGCATGGGCCAGGCCGCTGGGCTCGTCCTGGAGGATGTAGGTGATCCTCACGCCGAACTGCGAGCCGTCGCCGACCACCTCGCGGATCTCGTCCCCGGTCTCCGGGGCGATGATGATCCCGATCTCCCCGATCCCGGCGCGGGCCATCGCCTCGATCCCGTAGAAGAGGACGGGGCGGTTGGCGACCGGCACCAGCTGCTTTGCGCTGGTGAAGGTGATCGGGCGCAGCCGCGTTCCGCGACCGCCCGAGAGGATCAGGCCCTTGAGGTCATCCATCGGCTGGGAGGCTAACCGCGCCGGGACCTAATAGGTGCCGCCGAGCTTGCGGTGGTCCCAGCTGACCCGCCGGCGCTCGACGAACTGCATCGCGATCCGCTTGGCCGCCTGTCCGCGCACCCCGGCTTCGACCTCCTCGGAAAGCGCCCCCTCGAAGCCCGGCGTGTACCGGGCGAAGACGTCGAGGCCAACGCCGAGCGTCGTCTCCTCGTCGGGATGGAGGGCCACTTCGGTCTCGAGCATGATCCCCCGCAGCTCCTGGTATTCCTCGCCGGCCTCCACCTGGACGGAGGCGCGCGGGTCGCGCTCGAGATTCTTGACCTTCTGGGACTTGCGGAAGGTCCAGGCCCACAGCTCGGGCCCGCCGTCGGGGCCGGTGTCGCGCACCACGAACCAGAGCGGCATCAGGTGCGGCCAGCCGTCCTTGCCGTTGGTGGCGCAGATCATCGTCTTCTGCTCGGCGAGGAAGGCGCGGGCCTCCTCGTCGGTCATCCGGATCTGGTCGCGGCGGTTGGCCATCGGGACCCCGGGGTCAGGCGCGGGCCGGGCGCTTGGCGCGGCGGCCGGTCTTGAGCTTGCGGGCCGCGGCCCGGACGGCCTTGCGGGCCGCGGCGGGCTCGAGGACGACGGCGTCGCCGGCCTCCTTGAGCACCTCGCGGACCAGCCAGTCCTGGCCGGCGAAGCTCAGCTCGATGATCACCGAGCCGTCGGCGAGCTCCTCGGCTACGCCACCCTCCTCGCGGGCCCAGCGGGCACGCTCGGGGGAGATCCAGATCCGGGCGGTGCTCGCCGAGGGAACCTCGCCGGTGCGGGGCCAGCCCTCGACGTCGGCGGCCGGGTCGACCTCCGGGCGGGGCTTGAACTGCTTGCGGCTTACCGAGGCGTGGCGGATGCGGTCCAGGCGGAAGTGGCGCACGTCGTCACGCTCGGGGTCGAAGGAGGCCACGTACCAGCCCTCGCGCCCGTTGACCAGCGCGTACGGCTCGACGACGCGCTCGGTGAACTCGTCCTCGTGGGGCTTGTAGTAGTCGAGCTTGAGCATCTTGCCCGAGGCGATCGCCCTGGAGGCCACGCGGGCGATCTTCGAGTCGTCGGCGCCGCCGTCGGCGACCTGGAGGCCCTGCTCGAGCGGGTCGGCGCCGAGCGCCTCGACGATCTTCTCGCGGGCGCTGGTGAGGGTGCCCTCGGGCATGTGGTCGCCGATCAGGTCGATCGCGGCGATCAGCGCCTTGGCCTCGACCGGCAGCAGGCGGGCGGGGCGGTCGAAGTTGTCGGCGTAGGGCTCGGGGTCGACCTCGATCGTGCCGTCGTCGAGGATCTCGGCGTAGAGGACGTA
>JAUMBN010000108.1:0-6786 GCA_032119675.1 Solirubrobacteraceae bacterium
GGCTCGACCCCGTCTTCGTGGCCGGCCACTGGACCCCCCAGCTGATCGAGATGGCCGGCGGCGACGACCCGCTCGGGCTCCCGGGCGAGCCCTCCCCGCAGCTGGACTGGGAGACGGTCGCGGCTGCACAACCGGAGGTGATCGTGGTGATGCCCTGCGGCTTCGACGCGGCCCGCTCTCTCGAACTGGCCGAGGAGTTCACCGGGCCGCTGCGGGCCACCGGTGCCCGGAAGATCGCCTGCGTGGACGGCTCGGCGACCTTCTCCCGTCCGGGGCCACGCCTGGTGGACGGCCTGGAGAACCTCGCCCACATCCTTCACCCGAAAGCCGTGCCACAGGCGCCGGGCCCGGTCCTCGAGCTCTAGAAGCCGGTCGGGCCGACGGCCGCGTTGGCCACGGCGATGGCGGCTACGACCGAGCCGACGCCGACCGCACCACAGACCCCCCAGCCGATCGCCGGCATCGAGCGCCTCTCGGCGGCCACGAAGCCCAGCCCGACCAGCGCCCCGGCAGCCAGCCCACCGAGGTGCCCGCCGATCGAGACGTTGGAGAGCAGAAAGCTGAAGACCAGGTTGAAGAGCAGGAGCATCCCGATCCCGGTCTGGAACGGGTTGATACCCCGCGAGTAGAGGATCACCGACGCAGCGCCCATCAGCCCGAAGATCGCCCCGGAGGCGCCGACGGTGAGGGCGTCGGGCGAGAGCAGCAGCGCCCCGAAGGCGCCGCCCAGCAGAGAGACGAAGTAGATCGCGGCGAACTTCGCGTGGCCCAGGGCCGGCTCCATCTGGAAGCCCAGGAACCAGAGCAGGACCATGTTGAAGGCGAGGTGGAGCAGGCCGGCGTGCAGGAAGCCGGTGGTGACCAGGCGCCAGTACTGCGATTCGACGGCGACCGGGAAGGCGTTCAGCCCGCCTTCGTAGAAGAGGCTGTTCTGCCCCCCGGTGATGGAGATCCCGCCGGTCAGGAAGAAGGCGACGACGCAGCTGACGATCAGCGCGATCGTCACCACCGGGGCGTCTGTGCCGGCCTGGACCGCGGCCGCAGCGCGCTTGCCGGGGGTGCGCCCGGCGCACTGCGGGCAACGCATCCCGACCGGGCTGGCCGTCATGCAGTCGGTGCAGATCGGGCGCCCGCAGCCCGAGCAGGAGACGCCGGTCTCGCGACCCGGGTGCCGGTAGCAGGTGGTTTGGGAGATCGCTTCCATCGCTGGGGCCCCGCGGGGCGCCCAGTGAGGCTAGCCGCGCGTCCTGCGCTGGATCTCGCGGGAGATCGTGGTTGCCGCCTCGCCGAGGAACTTCACCGGATCGGCGCCCCGGGGCTGGCTGCGGCGCCGGCGGCTCGAGACCCCGAGGATCGCCACCGCGCCGGCGGCCACGGTCCCCACCGCCACCGCCGCGGCCGGCTTGACCCAGGTACGCGGGTCGTGGAGGGCGTCGGCCTGCCAGGAGTCGAGCTCGTCGCTCGAGAGGTCGACGATCCGCTGGAGGTCCTCCTCGAACCTCTCGGCCAGCGAGTCCGGCGGCTCGACCGGCTGGAGGGCCATCCGCAGGAGCGACTCGATGTCGGGCTGCCGGCTGCTCACCTCACGCCTCTCCCTGGGCGGCGACGATTCCCTCGAGCTGCTTGATCGCCCTGTGGATCAGGACCTTGGTGGCGCCGTCGCTCTTGCCCATCGCCCGCGCGATCTCCCGGTTGTCCATGTCCAGTGCGAAGCGCATGATCAGCGCCTCCCGCCGGTCCTCCGGGAGCTGCTGGACCGACTCCAGCACGTGGCGCAGCTCCTCGCGCCCCTCGACGAGGTCCTCCGTGGTGTGCACCGCACCCGGCTCGGCGATTGCGTCGATGTTGGCCTGCGGCTTGCGCGAGCGGTCCCGGTAGTAGTTGGCGGCGAGGTTGTGCGCGATGCGGATCAGCCACGGGCGCAGCGGCCTGCCGTTCGACTCGTCCAGCGCACGCTCGAAGTGCCGGTAGGCCTGCAGGAAGGTCTGCTCGGTGAGGTCCTCGGCGTCGTGGTGGTTGCCGACCCGGTAGTAGGAGTACGAGTAGACGTCGCGCAGGTGGGCGCGGTAGCACTCGGTAAAGCGCGCGTCGAGGTCCTCCTTCTCCACTCCGCGCCAAGACTATCCCCGCCATCCTCAGACCACCCTCGCCCCGACGATCCGGCGCGGCTCGGTCACCGAGCGGGCGAAGGCCCCGGCCTCGGTGCTGCCGTCGACGACCCCGGCAAGGGAACGGAGTGCCGGGCAGCGGCCACCGGCCTCTTCGATCGCATCGGCAAGCGGGCCGACCGACTCCAGCGCCTCGGCGACCTGGCCGAGCTCCTCGCGCACCTGCTCGGCCGGCAGGCCCTCGGCGAGCAGCTCACCGGCCCGGCGGTTGCGCCCGCCCTCGGCCACTACGGAAGCAATGAGGTCGCCCGCCCCGGCCAGGCCGGTCCAGCTGGTGGCACTGGCTCCCAGCGACTCGGAGTAGCGGGCCACCTCGCTGAACACCTTCCCAGCGGCAGCGCCGGCGGCGTTCGGGCCGGCGACGGCTGCGGTCATACCGGCCAGGACGGCGGCGTTTACCGCTATCCCGGCGAGCTCCACCCCGGCCACGTCGCGGCTGGCCTCGACGTCGAAGCCGGCGTCGGCGAAGGCCCGGCGCAGCTGGGCCACGAAGACGGGGTCCTGGCCTGCCACGACCACCGAGGCGCCGTGGTCGAGGGAGTCGTCCGAATGCGCCGGTCCGCCCAGGCAGGCCACCGGGCGGCCGGCAAGGCGTTCGCGGCAGAAAGCCGTCGGGGTCTGGCCGCTCTCGGGCACCAGCCCCTTGGACATCACGACGATCCCGGTGTCCGGCCCGATCCGGGGCGCCAGCTCGCCGACGGCGGCCGGAAGGTCACCGGCGGGAACCGCGAGCAGCACCACGTCGACGTGGGTGAGGTTGATGTCCTCGGCGGGCACGACGTCGGTCCCCGGCTCGATCTCGTAGCCGGGCAGGTAGCGCTCGTTGGCGCCGGCGCCGCTGATCTGCTCGGCCTCCTCGGCGGTGCGCGCCCCGAGGGCGACCTCGAGCCCCGAACGCCGGAGCGTGACCGCCAGCGCCGTTCCCCATGCGCCGGCGCCCACTACGGCGGCGCGCCGCAGCGGCGCCGTACCGCCAAAGCCCTCCCAGAGCAGCTCCACCTGGGGCCAGATCCGCGAGGTGACCGCGGCGGCGAGCTCGCGGTCCGGGTCCTCGGTCTTCGGGAAGGTCATCGGCTTGCCGGCACGGATGGTGATCTTGCGCGGGTATACGCGCCAGCCGCGGCGCACGTTCTCGGTTCCGAAGACGGCAACCGGAACCACCGGGGCGCCGGTCTCGAGGGCCAGCCGTCCAACGCCGCTTCGCGGATGGCCCAGGGGCCCCGGCCTCACCCGGGTGCCCTCGGGGAAGATCATCACGACCTCGCCGCGCTCGATCAGCTCGCGGGCGGTCGCCATCGACTCCGCGTCGCCCACGCCCCGGTCGATAGGGAAGGCGCCCAGGTTGCTGATGAACCAGCTCGCCAGCCGGCCGTAGAGGCCGGGCTTCTCGAAGAGCTCGCGCTTGGCCACGAAAAATGCCTGGCGACGGGTGAGGCCGACGATGAGAAACGGGTCCAGGAAGGAGCGGTGGTTGAGGGCGACGATCACGCCGCCCCTCTTCGGGATGTTCCCCCTGCCGACACCGCGGAAGCGGAAGTAGACGCGGGCCGGCGGCTCGAGGACTGCACGCGCCAGCCAGTAGAAGGGCTTGTTGACCCCGCGTACCTTCGCGCGGGCCAGCAGCTCCTCTCGTGACTCACCCGCAGACGGCTTTCCGATCTCTTCCCCGGTCACGTGTGATCTACCACCGACCCTGGTCCCGGTTACACGGGCCACGCGTATAGGTTGACGTCGTGGCTTTCGACCTGCAGAGAACGGCTCGCGGCGCCCTGGCCGGCGCGATCGCCGCCGGCGTCTGGGCGATCCAGCAGCCGATCGACAAGCGGCTCTTCGGAGTCCCCTACGACGACGTCGAGCTGCTCGGCAAGTTCGCCACCCGCAGTAAGGCCTGGCCGATCGCAGGGGCCGCAATGCACCTGGCGAACGGAGCACTCTTCGGCGCGCTCTACGCCAACGTTGCCCCCTACGTGCCGCTCCCCGCCTGGGCCAAGGGCCCCGCAGCCGGCATGGCCGAGCACCTTGCCTCCTGGCCGGGCGTCCGGATGATCGAGAAGATCCACCCGGCCGCCGGAGACTTCCCGCCGCTCTGGGGCGACCACGCCGCCTTTGCCCAGGCCACCTGGCGCCACCTTCTCTTCGGGCTGGTGCTCGGCGAGACCGAGCGGCTGCTCAACCCGCCGCCGGCCGACGAAACCTTCGTCTAGAGCCGCCGACACCTGACCCGGGCACCCGTTCGGCCGCTAGTGTCGGCGCCGGCGCCGGAGTAGCTCAGCTGGTCAGAGCACCTGTCTTGTAAACAGGGGGTCGCCGGTTCGAATCCGGCCTCCGGCTTGGGTCAGGGCCGGTTGCGGCCCAGCTCGTCGTGGGCGGTGACCCACTCGTCGGCGACGATCGCCGCCTGGAGCGAGATGTCCCCGCAGAGGACGGTGGCCGCGACGATCTCGGCGAGCTTGTTCACCTTGCCCTCCCCGAAGCAGCCGAGCATCTCGAGGCACTCGCGCTGGGTGGCCAGGCCGGTGCCGCCGCCGTAGGTCGCGACGATCAGCGACGGGAGGGTGACCGAGCGGTAGTAGTCGCCGTTGGGCAGGACCTCGGAGAAGTCGTAGGCGGCAGAGGACTCGGCGACGTTGGCCGCGTCCTGGCCGGTGGCGATGAAGATCGCAGCGACGGCGTTGGCGGCGTGTGCGCCGTTGTTCATGGCCCCGGACATGAACGAGCCCATGTTCGCCATCATCCTCGACCGGAAGCTGCGCCGCGAGTCGACCCGCATCTCGCTTTGTAGAAGGGCCGCCGGCAGGGTGATCTCGGCGACGACCCGCTTGCCCCGGGTGTGGAGCATGTTCACGCGCGAGGCCTTCTTGTCGGTGGCGAAGTTCGACTCCAGGGCGAAGTTCTCGATCTCCGGGCGCTGGGAAGCGATCCACCTGCAGGCGGCGGCGGTGGCCTTGCTGGTCATGTTCTGGCCGGCGGCATCCCCAGTCGTGAAGTTGAACCTCGTGTAAACGAGCCGGCTGACCGGAAACTGCTGGATGTCGCACAGGCTGCCGGAATTCGTGGTGGCGTCGGCCTGGGCCTTGATCGCGTCGAAGTTGTCGACCAGCCATGCACCGAAATCCCTGGCCTCGCGGGCGCTCTCAAAGGCGAAGACCGGCGCCCGCTGCATCGCATCGCCGATAACCGTGGTGATCACGCCACCGGCAAGGCGGGCAAGCTTCATCCCCCGGCTGTAGCTCGCGACGAGGGTGCCTTCGGTGGTCGCGAGCGGAACGTAGAACTCGCCCTGGGCGTGTTCACCGTTGACCAGCAGCGGCCCGGCCACTCCCACGGGGACCTGCGCGGCGCCGACGAAGTTCTCGATGTTCCCGGGGAGGGTCGCCGGATCGAGGGCGTGGCCGGCGAGGGTCTCGTGCGCGGTGCCTGTTTTCTCTTCCAGGAAGACCGAGCGGGCACGGGCCGCCTCGGGCGTGTAGTCATTTTCAGGATGCCTGGGGATCCTGTCTTCGTCGCCGGCGCTCATCGCGCCAACCCTATTGCCGCCGGCTACCAGCCGCCGTACACGAACCGGTCGGGCCTGACGAGGACCCTGGTGGCCCGGCCACGGCGCAGGAACGCAGCCAGCACGCCCGAGGGGTCTTCGATCGGCACCTCGTCATCTCCGGAGGGTCCGCCGTCGATGCGCAGCACGACGACACCGAAGCCGGTGGCCAGCCCGCGGATGCCGGCCGGCACGCCGGCCCACGGGTCCGGACCAGAGGCGATCAGGGCAAAGCGCGGGCCGACCAGGTCGTCGAGCCTCACCTGCTCCCCGTCGGGCCCGGTTACCACCGGCTGGGGAACCTGGCGACCAACGATCCCGAACGGCCGCACGCGGCGCCCGAGCAAGCCGTGGCGAATCCGCGGGTCGGGCTTGAACTCGCCACTCTCAATCCACCGGCGGGCAAACGGAATGGCGCCGACGAGGCCGAAGAACCGGTCGCGCGCAGCCGCCACCGAAGGCTTGACCGTCTGGACCACCGCTCCGAGCCGCACCGCGAGGTCGATCAGCTCCTGGGTGTGGTGGCGGCGCTCGTCCTCATAGGTCTCGAGGATCGACTCGGATGCGGCCCCTCTCTCAACGGCGGCGATCTTCCACCAGATATTGCCGGCATCGCGGACCCCGGCGTTCATGCCCTGGCCGGCGAACGGCGGCGTGACGTGGGCGGCGTCGCCGAGCAGGTAGACCCTCCCGCGGCCCCAGTCGGAGGCCACGCGGGCGTGGAACGTGTAGACCACCGCGCGCTCGGTTGAGTAACGGGGGTCCTGACCGGCGGCAGCGAGCAGGCCGGCCAGCCGCTCGGGGTCGAGCATCCCCTCCTCGCTCTCGCCCGGGAAGAGCATGAACTCCCAGCGCCGGCGCTGGCCGGGCATTGGCATGGTCACCGTTGGTCGCCGCGGATCGCAGTTGAAAACGATCGTCGGCTCCCCGCTCTCGGGCACTTCCAGCTTGAGGTCTGTGACGATCCACTGCTGCTCGAAGGTGGAGCCGCCGAAGTCGGCGCCGATCGCCCGCCTGATCGAGCTCGAAGCGCCATCACAGCCCAGCATCCAGCCTGCGGTGATCGTCTGCTCGGCGCCGGAG
>JAUMBN010000109.1:0-2438 GCA_032119675.1 Solirubrobacteraceae bacterium
TCGATGCGCCGCCACGAGACCACCGAGGAGCTGATCGCCGACGCTGCCCGCCGCGTGATCGAGCTCGGCTGGTGCACGCCGGGCCAGCGGGTGGGAATCACCGCGGGGCTGCCGAGCGGCCGGCCGGGAACGACCAGCCTCTTCCAGGTCCAGACGCTCGAGCCGCTGCCGACCTAGGCCGCCTCGACCTGCGAGCCCGGGACGATGTCGTCCCGCCCGTCGGGCCAGCGGACCCAGGCCTTGTGGCCTCCGTCGTAGTCGGGGCCAAGGAGCACCAGCGTCGCCGGCTCCCCCAGCGCCATGCACCCGGCAGCTCCCTCCGGGTCGACTCCGCGCCAGATGCGGATGAAGCCGTTCTGCTCCCACTCGTCGCCGATCGTGGTCGGGGCTGCGTGGCCGGGCATCACGACGGTCTCCTTCGGGAGCGCCATCAGGGTCTCCATGATCGATGCGTGAAGGTCCCCGTAACCGCTCGCCCCCGGTGCGCGAACGCCGCCGACCGAACCCTTGAAGAGCGTGTCGCCGGTGAAGACGTGGCCTTCGACGAGGAGCGAGACCATCCCCGCGGTGTGGCCCGGGGTGGCCAGCGGCTCCACCTCGAGGCTGCCGATCATGAGCTTCTCGCCGGGAACGAGCTCTCCGGTGGCCTGCGGGACCTGGTCGCGCTCGGCCGGGTGGATCAGCACCTCGATCCCCGGATAGGCCTCGATCAGGGCGTCGACCGCGGCGACATGGTCGAAGTGGTGGTGGGTCAGCAGCACGTGGGTCGGGCTCATGCCGAGCGCGGCCGCCTCCTCTATCAGCGGTTCGACGGGGCCGCCGGCGTCGACGAAGAAGGCCTCTCCTCCCTCCTCCCCGACCAGGTAGGTGTTGGTCAGGAAACCTTCCAGCTCGGAGCTCTTGACGATCATGGGGTGAGGGTAGGCTACGCGCGTGGCCCGGCTGATTCACACCTGCTACCGGATCGGCGACATCGATCGCTCGGTGGCCTTCTACGAAGCTCTCGGGTTCGAGGAGACCGGCCGCATCCCGATCCGGGACGAGGCGGTAAACGTCTTCATGAACCTCCCGGGCGACGGAGAGAGCCCGCGGCTCGAGCTCACGCACAACATCGGGGTCGATTCCTACGAGATCGGCACCGGCTACGGCCACATCGCCATCACCACCGCCGACCTCGACGGGACGCTCGCGGCGCTGGCCGAGAAGGGAATCGAGCCCGAGAAGCCCCCGTACTCGATCCGCGAGGGAGGCTCGCGGCTCTGCTTCGTGCGCGACCCGGACGGCTACCGCATCGAGCTGATCGAGCGTGCCGACTGACGGCGACGCCCGCCTGGCCGTAATCGACCTCGGGTCGAACTCCTTCAGGTTGGTCGTCTTCGAGTCTCATTCCGGCGAGGCGGAAGACAGGGGACGCCTCTGGTGGCGCAGCGCCGACGAGTCCGAGGCGCCGCTCGGGGCCTGGTGGAAGCGCACCGACGAGATCTACGAGCCGGTGCGGATCGTCGCCGGCGCCGGGAAGGACGGCTCGCTGAGCGAGGAGTCGATCGAGCGGGCGCTTCGCACGATCGCCCTCTTCGCCCACTTCTGCGAGGCCGGCGAGCTCGGCCCGCAGGAGCGGGTGGCCGTGGCCACCAGCGCGATCCGCGAGGCGCCCAACGGCGATGAGCTGATCGAGCGGGCTCGGGAGCAGACCGGCCTGGAGATCCGCGTGCTCAGCGGCGAGGAGGAGGCCCGCTACGGGTACCTGGCGGCGGTCAACTCGACCAGCCTCCGAAACGGCGCCGTGCTGGAGCTCGGTGGCGGCTCGGCACAGCTGGTGAAGGTCGAGGACTGGTCCGCGACCGCCTACGACTCCTGGCGGCTTGGCGCCGTGAGGATGACCGAGAAGTTCCTCGACGGCGACGGCCCGGCGACACCCAAGCAGCTGGCACGCCTGCGCAAGCACGTCGCCTCCCGGCTCGAGGAGGCAAGCTGGCTCAAGGAGGCCGAGGGCGAGCTGGTCGGGGTCGGCGGGGCGATCCGCAACCTCGCCGCCGCCGCCCAGCACCTGGAGGGCAAGCCGGAGTTCGGGGTGCAGGGCTTCAACCTCCGGCGCCGCACGCTCGACGAGCTGGTCGAGCGGCTGGCGGCGATGCCGGTCTCCGCGCGCCGGGAGATGCCGGGTATCAAGCCCGCCCGCGGCGACATCATCCTCGCCGGGGCGATCGTCGTCGAGCAGGTTCTGGTGGCCGGCGCCTTCAAGAAGGTGCGCGTCACCGAGGCCGGGCTGCGGGAGGGAGTCTTCCTCGAGCGGCTCCTCTCCGAACGGCCCGAGCCGCTCTTCGAGGACGTTCGCGCTGCCAGCGTGATCAACCTCGCCTCCCAGTACGACCCGAACGCCCGCCACACGCGCCACGTGGCAGGCCTGGCGCTCGGGCTCTTCGACGAGCTGGGCGCCG
>JAUMBN010000110.1:0-5099 GCA_032119675.1 Solirubrobacteraceae bacterium
TTCGCCCGGGCGGCCACCACACGGAACTTCCTGGTGTCCGACTTCTCCCCGGCCATCTCGGCGGTCTGCTCGTGGGTGGCCTGGACGGCGGTGGTGCCGTGGCCGGTGGCCTTCAGCTGGAGCGAGAAGCGCCCGACGGTGCCGTCCTCCCTGACCGAAACCTCCTGGCTCGCGACGCGGCGCCCGTGACGGCTCACCCGCACGGTCACCTTCTGGCCGGCGACGAACGGGCGTATGACGCCCTCGACCGTGTACTTGCTGCCGGCGAGGACCTGACCCTTGGTGAGCCCCTTCACGGAGACCGAGAGCTCGGCGGGAACGGGCGCAGTGGGCGCCGGTGTGGGCTCGCCCTGTGCCAGTGCCGACGAGGGAGCGCCCACAAGGGCAAGAACGGCGAGGGGCAGGGCGCTCTTCACCACAAAAGCGTACCCGCCGGGGCTCGGGAAAGGGTCAGGTGGCGGGAAGCGCGGGCGGACGCCCACCGGCCAGCCGCACCAGGGCCAGCAACCCGGCGATCACCGCAAGGGCGGCCAGGGCGACGGGGACGATCTGCCAGCCCCAGTCCAGCGCGACACCGAAGGCCAGCGAATTGTTGATCGAGTGGATGGCGATGCAGGGGTAGAGCGAGCCTGTCTTCACGTAGAGGAGGCAGAGGGCGAAGCCGAAGAAGCCGAGCGGAAGCAGGAAGGCCGGGTCCGACGATCCCCCGTGGATCGCCCCGAAGATCAGCCCGGTGGCGATCGCCGCCGGCCAGATCCCCTTCCAGGAGCTGAGCGCCGTGAAGAAGAAGCCGCGGAAGAAGAACTCCTCGGCGATCGGCGCGATCACGCAGACCAGGATTGCGGCGGCGACCAGCGCCACGCTGCTCTCGTCGACCCCCAGCTCCTCGGGGAGCTGGTCGCGGGCGTCCTGGGCGCCGATCAGCGCCGTCCACCCCACAGTTACAAGGAGGAACGAGAGCCAGGTCAGCACGCTCCAGGCTACGGCGGGGAAGAACCGCGTCGGGCGCAGGCCGAAATCCCAGGGCTTCGAGTGGCCGGTGGCGCGGGCGAAGAGGTAGGCGGCGAGGATCAGGCAGCCGCCCTGGATGACGGTGGAGATGATGTTCACCGAGGGAGACGGGTCGGTGAGTGAGCTGCCGAAGATGCTGGCGAAGAGGCCGAGGAAGATCGCGGCGACGATCGCGGCGGCAAATCCGGCGACCAGGGCGGCAATGGCCATCCACGCCTTCCAGCCCGGGCCGACCGGGGTGGGCTCGACGCCATCGGGCAGCTCGGGCACCAGCGGCGGTGCCGGATGTGCGCGCGCCGGTGGCGCGGCGGGCGGAACGGTCGACATCGGCGCTGACGTTAGCGCCCGCCGCCCACCAGCGCGGCAAGCGAATCGATCACCTGAACGCCGTCCGGCACCTCGAGCCCGAAGCCGCGGTCGACGATCACCGCGCCGACTCCGGCCGCCAGCGCCGCACCGGCGTCGTTTGCCGGGTCGTCCCCCACGTGCCAGGCCTCTCCGGGGCTCGCGCCGATGAGCTCAAGGCCCTTGAGCAGCAGCTGCGGGTCGGGCTTGGAGGCGCCGGCCTCGGCGGAGCAGAGCGCCCCGTCGACGAGACGGTCCAGGCCGGTGTCGGAGAGCTGCTCGTGGAGCGAGATGTCCCAGTTGCTGACCACGACGGTGCGCACCCCGCGCTCCTTCAGGGCGGCGAGCGTCTCCGGCACCTCCGGGAAGGGCCGGAAGCGCACCGAGGCAAAGAGCGCGGCGCCGATCTCGTCGAAGCCGAGCTCCTGTGCGCGCTCGGGGAGCCCGTCGAAGAGAACCTGCGTACTGCTCAGTCGAAGCTCGTGGAGCGTGGTGGCGTCATGGGCGCCCTGCATACCGGCCCGGTAGTGGGTCATCTCGGCGACCAGCGCGTCGGTCACCTCCTCCCGGCTCACCTGAACGCCGCGGGCGTCCAGCTCCGCGACGAGCGCCTCGAACGGGTCGAGCATCTCGAGCAGCGTCCCGAGCGCGTCGAGCGAGAGGACCGGCGGCAGCCGATCGCTCAGGCCAGCCATGTCCACGCCGAGAAGAGGGCGGCCCAGCAGGCCAGGGCCAGCGCCGATGCCGCGTAGGAAGCCATGCGGGGGATTCTGCCGGGCGCGAGGACAAAGGCAAGCCAGAGGAAGAGCGGGAAGCAGACGAGCATCACCCGGGGGAGCGAGAGAAGCGGCTGCCAGTCGACCGGCGAGCTGAGCGCGGCAAGGAGGATCAGCGCCGTGTACAGGCCGTAGGCCCACGGCAGCACCCGCAGCGCCCCGGCCACGCCGGCGACCCCGAGCACCAGCCAGCAGGCGAGCATCAGGTTGTGGGCGGCCAACGGGGCGGCGCCGGTGGAGAGGATGGTTCCCAGGCCGTCGGCCCCGGCCGAGAGGCCCTGCACCACGCCCTCCCACGGCCAGGCCTGCTCGCGCCCCCAGAAGGACTGGATCTCCAGGAACGAGAGCGCCCCGAAGCCGCGCTGCTCGAGCCAGAGCGCGTAGACGCCCACCCCGAGCGGCACCAGCGCCAGCCACGCGAGGTCGCGCAGGCGGCGCAGGGATCCGGCGTGGCGGTCCAGCCATAGCCCGAAGAGCAGGACCAGCACGAGGATCCCGACCGCGCGGGTGGCGGCGGCCATACCCCCGAGCAATCCGGCCAGGGGCCAGAGCCCGGTGCGGGCGGCCAGCGCCGCGCCGAGGGTGAGAGCGAGGAAGAGCGACTCGCTGTAGAGCGCCGAGAGGAAGACGGAAGCCGGGAAGAGCGCCAGCAGCCAGACGGCCACCCCGGCCTCGGCAGGGCCCAGCTCGACCTCGGCGAGGCGATGGATGAGGACCAGGGAGGCCAGCAGCGCCAGCAGCGAGACGAGGATCCCCCCGGCCAGCGCCGAGCCCGCGAGCCGGTCTCCCAGGCTCGCGAGCAGCGGGTAGAGCGGGAAGAAGGCGGTGCGGCGCACCTCGGCGCCGTAGCCGTCGGTGGCGATGGTGAGAAACCAGACGCTGTCCCAGCGCGCGAACGGGGCGACCAGGACGCTGTCGGGAACGAGGCCCCAGGGATCGAAGTCTGCCTCCCGGCCCGACCACGGCTTCAGCGCCAGCGCGCCGGCGACGCCGGCGACGAAGACCAGCAGCCGGGAGACGACCAGCGCCCGGGCCGCGGCACCGGCGCAGGCCGCCCAGCCGCCGGGCGCGCGGGTAGCTTGCGCCTCCATGGGACTGATCCTCCCGTACGCGGCGGTTGAGTGGACCCGGCTCGGCGCCGCCGCCCTGACCATCGTCCTCGCCTTCCTCCTGGCGTGGCTGATCGGCCGCCTGCTCGGCGCCACCGAGCGGCGCCTGCATTCCCGCAGCGACGGCCTCGTCGAACTCGACCCCGGCGCCCGCACCCGCCTGAGGCTCGTCCGCCGCCTCGTCTTCGCGGTGGTGATCGCCGGCGGGGTCTTCCTGGCGCTGCTGCAGTTCGACTCCTTCGACCGGCTCGCCGCGGCGGCGATCACCTCCGGCGCGGTGATAACCGCCGTCCTGGGCTTCGCCGGGCGCGACTCGCTGGCCAACGCGGCGGCCGGCATCGCGCTGGCGATCGCCCAGCCGGTGCGGGTAGGCGACTACGTCGAGCTCGACGAGCATTCCGGCGTGATCGAGGACCTCACCCTCATGTACACCTGGCTGCGCACCTCCGACGACAGCCGGACGATCGTTCCCAACCAGGTGCTGATGACCCAGGCGATCGGCAACGACTCGATCGGCCGGCCGCTGGTGGCGCCCGACGCCAGCGTCTGGATCGACCCGGGTGCCAACGAGCAGCTCGCCCTCGAGCGGCTCGGCGCACTGCCGGCGGTCAAGTCCGGCCTGGTCGCCCTGGCTTCGCCCGAGGGGATCAAGCTGCGCCTGACCGGCGAGCCGGTCACCCCCGAAGATCGCGGAGAGGCCGAAGCGGATCTACGCGCAGAGGCGCTGCGGACGCTCCGTGAATCGGGTATCCCGCTCGCCGGCAGTCACTAGAATTGGGCTTCCGCGCAGGCTGCAGGCGGTCCACGGAAGGACCGCCCGGCCCGGCCGGGAAAGACCCTCTAAGTGTCACGACGAAGCCGACAGCTACGCCGACGCCGCAGCCAGGCAGGGGCCGGAAAGGCCATCTTCTCGCTGCTCGCGATCGGGGCCGCCGTGGCCTTCGTCGGCATCCTCGGAGGAGTCGGGTACCTGGCCACCGTCGCCGCCGACACGCCGGGGATCGACCAGCTCAAGCCGCTCGAGCAGGGTGCGACCTCCACCGTCTACACGGCCGACGGCACCCGGCTGGGGTTCATCCAGGGCGACGTGCTGCGCACCCCGGTCCCGGCCGCCGACATGCCGCAGGTCATGCGCGACGCCACCGTCGCCGTCGAGGACCGGCGCTTCTACCAGCACCAGGGCGTCGACGCCGGGGGCGTGGTGCGCGCCGCGGTCGAGAACGCCTCCAGCGGCGAGACCGTCCAGGGCGGCTCCACCCTCACCATGCAGCTCGTGCGCAACCTCTACCGCGGCAACCGCGAGCGCACGCTCAAGCGCAAGGTCCGCGAGGCCAAGCTGGCCACCGAGCTCGAGTCGCGCCACCCGGGCCCCGAAGGCAAGCGCTGGATCCTCACCCAGTACCTCAACAACGTCCCCTACGGAACGGTCGGGGGCCAGACCGCGGTCGGTATCGAGGCGGCCTCCCGCGTCTTCTTCGGCAAGGCGGCCAGCCGGCTCACCCTGGCCGAGTCGGCGCTGCTGGCCGGCCTTCCGCAGGCCCCCTCGCAGTACAACCCCTTCACCGACCCGAAGATCGCCCGCGCACGCCGTGACGAGGTGCTCAACCGGATGGCCGCCCAGGGGTACATCTCCCCCGAGAAGGCCGCCGCAGCCAAGGCCCAGCCGCTTGGCGTAAAGGCCAACAGCTATTACGCCAAGCGCCGCGAGGGCTTCTTCTTCGACTACGTGCGCGAGGAGCTGATCCGCAAGTACGGAGCCGACCGCGTGCGCGCGGGCGGCCTCAAGGTCTACACCACGGTCAACCTCAAGCTCCAGGAAGAGGCGCGCCGCGCGATCAACAACAACCTCGGCACCGGG
>JAUMBN010000111.1:0-4608 GCA_032119675.1 Solirubrobacteraceae bacterium
AGCAGCTCCCTCATCCCCGGCGTCGCGGCCACGAAGTAGGGAAAGATCCGGCTCGAGAGCAGGGTCTCCGCCAGGGCGCGGGAGGGCAGCTGGTCGGCGAGGTAGTGGCGCAGAGCGCTGTCCGGGTCGATCGAGACGTAGTGCATTCGCGGGGCCAGTTCGACCTCGACCGAGGGCTCGGGCGTGCCGCCGGCGCCGAGGGCGCGGGCGACGTCGCCGCGGGCGTCCACCTCGGCGACGATCACCTCGACCCCACGGGCCGCCGCTGCTACCGCGAGCGCCGCCGCGACCGTCGACTTACCGCACCCGCCCTTGCCGGTCACGATTACCAGTTCCCGGTCCAGCAGGCCCAGATGCTGTTCGTCAGCGCCCATCGCGGGGCAGGTTACGCGCCGTGGCCGGTAAATCCGGCCCCCGCCGGGAAGGAAAACCCGGTCCGGCTGCGAAACAAGGCCGGGTACGGGACCAATCACCGACCCCTACGAGCGGAGCGCCTCGTGTCCAAGAAGCCGAAAGTAATCGCACTTGCCAACCAGAAGGGCGGCGTCGCCAAGACGACGACGACCCTCAACCTTGCCGTCGCCTTTGCCGAGAAGGGGCACCGCGTCCTCTGCGTCGACCTCGACCCCCAGGGCAACCTCACGATGTCCCAGGGCATCGACCCCGACACGCTCGACAAGTCGATCTACGACGTCCTCGTGCACGACATGCCGATCCGCGACGTGATCGTCAGTCGCGAGATCGACATCGCGCCGGCCTCGATCGACCTGGCTGGCGCCGAGATCGCCATGTCGACCAAGATCGGCCGCGAGCGCTCCCTCCAGAAGGCCCTCGCGGAGGTCGCCGACGACTACGACTTCGTCTGCATCGACACGCCGCCCAGCCTGGGGCTGCTCACCATCAACGCGCTGACCGCCTCCAACAAGGTGATCGTCCCCGTCCAGTGCGAGTATCTCTCGATGAGGGGGCTGATCCAGCTCCAAAACACGCTCGAGATGATCCGCGAGAACCTCAATCCCGACATTGAGATCGAGGGCATCCTGCCGACGATCATGGACACGCGCACAATCCACGCCAAGGAAGCGATCGAGATCCTTGAGGAGAATTTCGGGGACCGGGTCTTCGCCTCCCGGATCCGCAAGACGATCCGCTTCGCCGAGGCGCCGGTGCAGGGCATGTCGGTCCTTAAGTACGAGCCCAATGGCCCTGCGGCCGAGGCTTACCGCCAGCTGGCCCAGGAGGTCCTCTCGCATGGCGAAAAATAAGCGCAATCGGGCCAGCATGAGGGAGGGCCCGCTCTCCGAGCTCTTCCGCCGCACGACCGGCCGCGAAGACGAGGAGACCCCGGGCGAGGAGAAGGCACCCGCCTCGCCCGAGCAGCCGGAGACCCCCGCCGGCCGTTCGCCCCAGGATCGCCTGCGCAGCGCGTTCAGCTCCGAGAACCCGCCTGCCGAGAAGTCCGGGGAAGGTGGCCCCGCCTCTGGTCCCGCTTCGGAGGCCGCGTCCCAGGCTTCCGGCGGCGAGTCTCCCGCCCAGGCTCCGGGCGAGGAGGAGGTCAAGCCTCCGGTCACCCCGCCCGCGCCCGCGCCCGCGTCCAACCGCACTGCCGCTCCGCCCGCCGGTGGGCCAACGCTGAAGGTCGTGGGAGTAGGCGGAGCCGGCGTCAACGCTGTCGACCGCATGATCGAGGCCGGGATCGCCGGCGTCGAGTTCATCGCCGTCAACACCGACGTCCAGTCGCTTCAGCAGAGCGAGGCCGATGTGACCGTCCACATCGGCGAGGAGATCACCCGCGGCCTGGGCGCCGGCGCCGACCCCGAGGTCGGCCGCGCCGCCGCGATGGAGGACTACGACCGCATCAAGCACCTGCTCAAGGGAGCCGACATGGTCTTCGTGGCCGCCGGCGCAGGCGGCGGGACGGGGACCGGGGCGGCGCCGATCGTTGCCCGGATCGCCCGGGAGGTTGGCGCGCTGACCGTAGGCATCGTCACCCGCCCGTTCGGCTTCGAGGGCACCCGCCGTGCCTCGACGGCCTCGCTGGGGATCGACTCCCTGGCCGCCGAGGTCGACACGCTGATCGTCGTCCCCAACAACCGCCTGCTTGAGGTGCTCGACCAGCGGACCTCGATGGTCGAGGCCTTCCGCGTGGCCGACGACGTCCTGCGCCAGGGCGTCCAGGGGATCTCCGACCTGGTGACGCTCCCGGGGATCATCAACCTCGACTTCGCCGACGTGCGGACGATCATGTCCGACGCCGGTACCGCCTTGCTGGGAATCGGCATGGGCACCGGAGAGCAGCGGGCGATCGAGGCCGCCGAGCAGGCCGCCGCCTCCCCGCTCCTGGAGACCAGCATCGACGGGGCCCGCTCGATCCTCCTCTCAATCACCGGCGGCGAGGACCTCTCGCTCTGGGAGATCAACGAGGCGGCCAAGGCGGTCGCCGAGGCGGCCCACCCCGACGCGACGATCATCTTCGGCGCGATGGTCGACGAGAACCTCGACGACCAGGTCTGGGTCACCGTCATTGCGACCCGCTACGGCGAGACCCGTCGCCCGAGCTCCCGCCGGCGCCTCGAGGAGCCGGCCGGCGAGCCGCGGGTGGAGCGGCGCCGCGAGGGCGGGCGCAACACCCTGAAGACGGGAACCGGCGTGGACACGCTCGACGTTCCCGAGTTCGTCCCACGGGGCTGAGCCCTCCTCACGCCCGCCGGCTCTAGATTGCGGTCGATGACCGCCCCGAACGGCATGGTCGCGGCCGGCGACCCGAGGAGCGCCCAGGTCGGCGCCGACATCCTCGGCCAGGGCGGGAACGCCGTCGACGCGGCGGTGGCCTCCGTGCTCGCCTCCTGGGTCTGCGAGCCGCTGCTGACCGGCCCGGGCGCCGGCGGTTACATGATGGTGGCCGGCCCCGGTCTGGAGCCGGTCCTGCTCGACTTCTTCGTCGCTGCGCCAGGCCTGGGGGGCGACACCGCCGGGCACGAGCCGCTCCAGCCCTTCGAGGTCTCGTTCGGCGACGCGGTGCAGCTCTTCAACTGCGGGGCCTCCTCGGTCGGCGTTCCCGGCGCCCCGGCCGGGCTGGACCGGGCCTGCGCCACCTGGGGCACCGCTCCCCTGGCCGAGCTTGCCTCCCCGGCGGCGGCACTCGCCCGGGAAGGAGTCCCCCTCAACTACGAGCAGGCCTACGTCTTCGAGATCCTCGTCGGAATGCTCGTCTCCACCCCGGAGGCGGTCGCGGAATTCACGCGTGACGGCATACCGCTGCGGGCCGGTGAGCCGTTCCGCAGCGAGGAGCTGGCCGGGACCATCGAGAGGCTCGGCCGGGACGGCTCCGAGCCGTTCTACCGCGGGGACATCGCCGAAGCGATCGTCGAATGCGTCCAGCAGGGCGGCGGACTGCTCGACGCTGCCGACCTCGAGGAATACGAGGCGGTCGACCGCCCGCCCGCCCGTGCCGGCTACCGGGGCCTGGAGGTCCTGACCAACCCGCCGCCCTCTGCCGGCGGGATCCTTCTGGCCCTGGCCTTCGAGCTCCTGGAGGCCGACGGCAACGGCGAGCCTTCGCCGGCCCGGCTCGTCGAGGTGATGGAGACCGTCCAGGAGCTGCGCACGCCGCAGTTCACCGCCGAGCTCGCCGAGGCGGGCTTCCTGGAGAGGTTCCTTGCCGCCAACCTCGGTTCGACGACGCACGTGAGCGTGGTAGATGCCGACGGGCTGGCCTGCTCGGTCACCTGCACCAACGGGGAGGGCTCGGGCCTGGTCGTTCCCGGCACCGGGATCCACCTCAACAACATCATGGGCGAGGAGGACCTGAGCCCGTCGGGTTTCTTCACCGCCCCCGCGGGCCTGCGGATGCCGTCGATGATGGCGCCGACGGTCGTTACCACCCTGGAGGGCCAGGTAAGGCTGGCGGTCGGCAGCGCCGGCTCGAACCGGATCCGCTCCGCCATCCTCCAGGTGGTGGTCAACGCCCTCGCACGGGAGATGGACTCCGGGCCGGCGGTCTACGCGCCACGGCTTCACGTCGAGGGTGGCGTCCTCTACGCCGAGCCGGGAATCGACCTCGGCGGAGTCGACCGCGACGACCTTGAAATCGTCCGGTTCCGGGCAGAAAACCTGTTCTTCGGCGGTGCCCAGCTGGTCGAGCGCGATCCCTCGAGCGGCGCCTGCACCGGCGCCGGGGACCCACGCCGCGGAGGCGCGGCGGTGGCACCATGAAGCTCGTGACGGGCGCAGCCGGCCTTGCCGCCTGCACGCTCCTGGCCGCCTGCGGCTCGCCCTCGGCCGACCTCTATCTGGTCGAGCGCGCCGGCTCGACCCCGGGGGCGAGGCTGACGATGCTGGTCGGCGATGGAGGCTCGGTCAGCTGCAACCGGGGCCCCCAGGAGCCGATCACCAGCGCCCAGCTGATTGAGGCCCGTGAGATCGCCACCGAGCTGAACGGCGAGGAGGAGGAGCCGGGTCCCGCGGCCCGGGGCGTCGAACTCGCGCCCCAGCCCGGGTCGATCTTCCGCTACCGGGTCCGGTCCGAGGCCGGGGTCGTCGCCTTCAGCGACAACTCCAGGGGCCAGCCCGAGGCCTTCTACCGCCTCGCCCGCCTCACCCGCCGTC
>JAUMBN010000112.1:0-2738 GCA_032119675.1 Solirubrobacteraceae bacterium
CGCGACCGGCGAGACGCTGACGCCCTCCGGCGCCCCGGCTGCTTCGGCCGGTGCCGTGTCGGGGGCGCCCCCGTTCCCGTTTGTGGCCGCGGCGGCGCCGACCTCCATCCGGGCGATCACCTGGCCGACGGTGACCGTCTCGCCTGCCTCGGCGAGGATCTCGGTGATCGTCCCGCCGGCCGGGGCGGGCAGCTCCACGTCGACCTTGTCGGTGGAGATCTCGACGATGGTCTGTCCGTCGGAGACCTGGTCGCCGGGGGCTACGTGCCAGTCCAGCAGTGTCCCCTCGGTTACCGACTCGCCGGCCTCCGGGGTGACGATGTCTATGACCCGGGCTTCGGTATCGGCGGGGCCGGAGCCGTTTGCAGCCGCTTCGCCAGAAGCGCCGTTACCCGCCGCTGCAGCCGATGAGCCATTGTCGGAGCCGTCTCCGTTGCCGGCCGCTTCGCCGGCCCTTATCTCGGCGATGAGCGCCCCGACGCCGATCGTCTCGCCCTCCGGTGCGTGGATCTTCACGAGCGTGCCGGCGACCGGGGAGGGGATCTCGGCGTCGACCTTGTCGGTGGAGACCTCGACCAGCGTCTCGCCCACTTCGACGGTGTCGCCCTCGGCCTTGCGCCACTCGAGGACGGTTCCCTCGCTTACCGACTCGCCCATGGCCGGGAGCGTCACTTCGACTGTCGTGGCTGTGGCCATCAGGCGCTCTTGGCGTGATGCTAGCGAGCGCTGCCGGCGAGTTCACCCTCCGCAAGGGCACTCCCGTTAACGCCGCCGCCGTCCGGCGGCGGCGTTCCGTCACCGGCGTCCTCTCCAGGCGCCTGGCGGGCGTCGCGGCGACGCTGCTCGCGGACGAACTCCCATGAGCCGAAGAAGGGAGCGACAGCCCCCAGGACGGCGACGGCGAAGGCGAGCCTCAGCCCGAGAACGCGCGCCTGGAGGGCGAGCAGGACGAAGAGGACCATGAGGATCCAGCCGATCCCGTGCGTGTAGCCGAAGATCGTCTCGGCGAGGGCCAGCCCCGGGATCAGCCAGACGGCCAGCAGCAGCAGGTACGCGCCCGAGTGGGCGAACGAGAGGCGCTTGAGCGTCGCGAAGGAGAGGCTAGGTACCCGCCGCTTGGCGGCGGGGCTCTTGGGAAGAGAGTCGCTCATCGCTCGTGCTCGCCGAGGAGGGCGGCCATCCTGCGCAGTGGCTCGTCGGCCTCCTCGGGCCATTCGCTCACGTCGGCCGGCCACCAGGCGTGGGCGTCGTGTTCGGAATCGCGGGTCACCTCGGCGCCCGGGGCCAGCCACGCCTGGCCGACGACCATCGTCATCCGGTGAGGGAGGCCGATCAGCGCCTCGACTCGGACCTCCTCGGGCTCGACCGACCACTCCTCCTGCAGCTCGCGGACCAGCGTGGTGACCGGGCTCTCGCCGACGTCCACGGCCCCGCCGGCACCCAGGGCCCAACGCCCCGGCCACGAGGCCAGCCACTGGGCCCGGCGCCCGGCCAGCCAGCGCCCCTCGGCGTCCCGGACGGCGCAGAGCGCAGCAACCGAGTCGGAGGCGTTGCCCTCGACGAGCCGCAGCGACCAGCGGGCAGGCTGCATCTCCACGGCGAGCCCCCCGTCGCCGGACAGCTCGAAGCCGGTGATCCTCCCCGCCAGGCCGTCGTGGCTGGGGGAGCCGCGCTCGGCGAGTGCGGCCACGGCGGCGTCGGCCCGGGCGGTCACCTCGGCCGGCGGCTCGTACTGCTCTTCGAGCCACGTCACGCTCACCTGGTCGGCCGACCAGGGTCCGCGCGCGAGCAGTGAGGGCGTATCGGCCATCGGGGTCAGGGTACGGTTTCGGCCGTGAGCGCACGCGCCAGGAGCATCTGGGGCTGGGGGTACGAGGATTCGGCCGTCACGCCCGCCGAAGCGGCCGGGGCCGCACCGGGTGTCGAGGCCCTCTTTGGCTTCCCCGCCCAGGAGCCGGAGGAGCCCGTTCCGTTCGAGGATGCGGCGGTGGCCGGGCCAGGGGTCGAGCCGCCCGGCGGCACGCTCGGGGAGATCTGCAGCGTCGACCGCCGCGACCGGGCCCTGCACGCCCGCGGGAGCTCTTACCTGGACACCATCCGCGGATTCCGTGGCCGTTATCCCCACCCGCCCGACTTCGTGGCCCGCCCGCACGCCGAGGGTCAGGTCGAGGAGCTGCTCGAGTGGGCCGCCGCCGGGGATGTGGCAGTGATTCCCTACGGGGGCGGGACGAGCGTCGTGGGCGGCGTGGAGCCGGACGTACCCGACGGCTACAACGGCACCTGCTCCCTCGACCTCGGTGCCTTCGACCGGGTCCACGAGATCGACGAGCTCTCCCGTGCCGCACTGATCGGAGCCGGGGCGGCGGGCCCGCGGCTCGAGGAGCAGCTCGGTGCTCAGGGCATGACGATGCGCTTCTACCCGCAGTCGTTCGAGTGCTCGACGCTCGGCGGCTGGATCGCCACGCGCGCCGGTGGCCACTTCGCGACCCGGGCCACGCACATTGACGACCTCGTCGAGTCGGTCCGGGCGATCACGCCGTCGGGGACCTGGGAATCGCGGCGCCTTCCCGGCTCGGGGGCCGGCCCCAGCCCCGACCGGATGCTGCTTGGCTCGGAGGGGACGCTCGGGGTGATCACGCAGGCGTGGGTGAGGATCCAGCCCCGCCCGGAGCACCGGGCGTCGCGGTCGGTCCGCTTTCCTTCCTTTGCGGCCGGGGCCGAGGCATCACGGGAGATCG
>JAUMBN010000113.1:0-3907 GCA_032119675.1 Solirubrobacteraceae bacterium
GTCACCCGCGCGGGCCGCGAGCTCGAGCTCACCCGGCGCGAGTTCGAGCTGATTGAGGTCTTCGCCCGCAACCCCGGCATCGTCCTCGAGCGCGACCGGCTGCTCGAGCTGGTCTGGGGATACGACTGGGCAGCGGACACCAACGTGGTTGACGTCTTCGTCAGCTACCTGCGCCGCAAGATGGAGGCCGACGACGAGCCGCGGATGATCCAGACCGTTCGCGGCGTCGGTTTCGTACTGCGCGAGCCGGGGGATGGAGGTTGAGGGGCCCGAGGAGCCTCACCGGGCGCGTGACCCTCGCCGCCTCCGCGGCGGTGGCGGGGGCGCTGGCCGTCGCCGGGATCGCGGTCGTGGTCGCCACCGGCCAGTCCGACCGGCGCGACGTCGACCGGCAGCTGCGTGGCTTCTCCGAGCAGGTCGTGCGCCGTGCCGGTCCCGTCTACGGAGCCCTTCCCGGCCTGCCGGGCGGCCCCGGAGATAGCCTGGGCGGCGAACGCGGCGGGCGCGCCGACGGGCCGGGCGGCTTCAGTCGCGGTGGTGACGGCGGCCGCGAGCGCGACCGGCGCGGCCCGCTCGAGCCGGGGACCGACAGCTTCGCCCGGGTGCTGCTGGCCGATGGGCAGGTCGTCAGCGGCGGGGCGAACGTTCCCGCCGGTTTCCCGGTGACGCCGGTGGGGAAGATCGAGACGGTCAGCGCAGGGGGCCAGGACTGGCGCACGCTGGTGCGACCGCTGGGTCCCGACAGCCGGGCGCAGGTGGCCGTGGGCCTGGGCCCGGTGCAGGATCGCGCCTCGCGCCTGCTGATCCTCGTGCTGGCGGCGATCATCGGTGCGCTGGTCGCAACGGCCCTCGTGACGCGCTACCTGGCCCGCCTGGCCCTTGCCCCGCTCCAGCGGCTGCGCCTGGCCGCCGACGAGGTGGCGACCACCGCCGACCTTTCGCTCAGGGTGCCGGACGGCAAGGGGCCCGAGGAGGTCGACGACCTTGCCGAGGAACTCAACTCGATGCTCTCGCGGCTCGAGCTGAGCGCCGACGAGCGCGAGCGGGCGCTGGAGAGCGCCCGGCGCTTTGCCGCCGACGCCGGCCATGAACTGCGTACGCCACTGACGAGCCTCAAGGCCAACCTGGCGACCGGTGCGACAGCGGCGGCGACCGTGGATGCCGACCGGCTCGCCTCCCTGGTCGACCAGCTCCAGCAGCTCGCGAGGGGTGAGGCCGGCCCGCCCCGGAGTATCGAGCCGGTGGACGTGGGCGAGGTCGCCGACACCTCGGTGGTCGCGGCCCGCAGCCGCCATCCGAAGGTCTCCTGGAAGCTGGAGGCACCTGAGAGCGGCCCCCTGGCGGCGGCCGAGGTCGAGAGCCTGCGAATGATGCTTGAGAACCTGCTCGAGAACGCCGCCCTCCACGGCCGGGTCGACGGCAGCGTGACGGTGACCGTTGACGGCGCCGGAGAAGGCGCGACGATCACCGTCGACGACGACGGCGACGGGATCGCGGAGGCCGAGCGTGAGCGGATGCTCCAGCGCTTCACGCGGGGCGACGGCGCCAGGCACCCCGGCACCGGCCTGGGGCTGGCCATCGCCGCCGCACAGGCGACGCGCTGTGGAGGATCGCTGGAGCTTGAACGTTCCCCGGCTGGAGGGCTCCGGGTGAAGGTCAGGTTGCCGGACCCACCGCCTCCCGGCCCCTGAGCTGCCCGCCCATCGAGCGCTTGCTCAGTAGAACCACGGACTACCCGTACCGGCTAGGCAATCCCCCGAATTGTCAGGAAGTGGTTGTCTCGGGAAACCACTAAGTGGTGAACAGTTTCTGGGGGAGGTCTACAGGTGCCACAGCCGTCATTTGAGCGGGACACACTGGTTCGGGTAATCGAGCAGGTCGTCGAAGCCACCGGCTCCACCGAAGCACTGTGCGCAGCGGCACTCAAGGCGGGTGACGTGATCCCTTCGACGGCGGTGATCTCATACCGGGTCGACCTGAGCGACGGCAACGGTGACGGCTGTGTGCGAGAGGAAGGCGCAGTGATAGGCGGTGAGGCGGTCCTCGAGCGCCTCGTCGCAAACATCAACGCCTGCCCAATCCACCGGTGGCACGGCGACGGCCACGACGACGAGATCGTCACGCTCTCGGCGATCACCGTGCCGGCCGAGTACCGCGACGGTGACCACTACAAGGCGGTCTTCGACGGCTCCGGTGTGGTGGACATGCTCAGCATCCCCTGCGGGTCCGCCGGGACCGTCGCCAGGGTGCTGGTATGCCGGGACCGGGAGGGGTTCAGCGACGACGAGATCGACGCGGCCCGGATTCTCCAGCCGGTCATCGCCGGGTGCCTGCGCCAGACGCAGGCGATGGAGCAGATGCGTTCCGATCCGCTGAGCGAGGACTCGATGCGCGAGCGGGGGCTGACCGCACGGGAGGCCCAGATCTTCAGCCGCCTCGCCTCCGGCGCCACAAGCCAGGCGGTCGGCCAGGAACTGGACATCAGCGTCCGCACGGTCGAGAAGCACGTGCAGAACATCTACGCGCGAATCGGGGCCCGCAACCGCTCCGAGGCGATTTCCATCCTCCTGGGCAACGCGGCTGAGTCCGAAGCGGGCTGACGCCTGGCCTCAGCGACGGGCCACCCGCTGGTGGACCACGCCCCACTCCCGCCCGTCACGCAGCCCGAAGAACTCCTCGACGGCGATAAAGAAGAGCCTCCACTCCTCCAGGGCCTGCGGGGCACGGTCGCCGAAGGTCGGCCTGAGGGCTTCGAGCGCCTCGGGCCGGCGGGAATCAAGGTTGGCCAGCCAGTCGGCCGAGGTGCGCGCATAGTGGGTGCCGTCGACCCACCACTGCTCGCTCACCGCCAGTGGTGAGTCGACCCGGGCCATCAGGCCCGCGGCGGGCATCTGGCCGCCGGTGAAGAAGCGGTCGGCCATCCAGCCGCTCTCGAACTCGTAGGCCAGGTCGCGGTGGGCGAAGGTGTGGACGAAGAGCTCGCCTTCGGGCTCCAGGTGGCGCTCGACCTTCTCCAGGAGTGCCTTCCAGTTGCGCGCGTGCTCGAACATCTCGATCGAGACGACGCGGTCAAAGCCGCGGCCCAGCTCCAGGTCGTTGACGTCGGCGGTCACGACCTCCAGCCGATCCGAGAAGCCGCCTTCGCGGGCGCGCCCTTCGATGAACTCCCGCTGGGCGGCGCTGTTGGAGACCGCCGTGACCCGCACCTGCGGGAGCTGCTCGAGCAGCCACAGGCTCATCGACCCCCAGCCGCAGCCGAGATCGAGCACCTCCATCCCGTCCTGCACCCCTGCACGTTCGGTGGCCAGGGCGAGCATCGCCTCCTCGGCCCGGGCGAGGGTCGTGGACGGCGACTCGTAGAGGCAGCAGGAGTACTTGAGGCGCGGCCCCAGCACCAGCTCGAAGAAGCCGGGGGCGACCGCATAATGCTGGTGGTTGGCCTCGTCGGTGGCGATGGCGATCGGCCCGTAGCTGCGGCGCAGGGCGGCGGCCCCGAGCGGGTCGTCCTGCTGGGCGGCGAGTACCCGCTCGCGCAGGAGCCGCCAGCGGATCTGCGCCCGGGCCCCGGCACGCAGCGCCGGGTCGGGCACGCGCCCCGAGGCCAGGAGTGAGTCGAGGCGGCTCACGTGGCCGGCGGCCTGTCGAGCCCGTCCAGGAACTCCAGCAGCGCCGCGTTGACCTCGTTGGGGCGCTCCTGCTGGACCCAGTGGCCGGCCCCCTCGATCACCACGCTGCTGCGCAGGTCGGTTACCAGGCCGGTCATCGCCTCGGCGGGGGCGAAGGCGCGGACCGGGTCGCGGCTTCCGGTGATGAAGCAGGCCGGCATCTCGATCTTCCGCCCGGCCAGCGGACTCAGGAGCTCCCAGTCGCGGTCGATCGAGCGGTACCAGTTCAGGCCGCCGGTGAA
>JAUMBN010000114.1:0-5307 GCA_032119675.1 Solirubrobacteraceae bacterium
CGGGGGTCGAGGTCGACGCGCTTCGCCGCGACCTGCACCAGATCACCGGCAAGTCGGTAAAGGTGAACATCCGGGAGATCAAGCGGCCCGAGCTCGATGCGACCCTCGTAGCCCAGTCGGTCGCCGAGCAGCTCCAGAACCGCGTCGCCTTCCGCCGGGCGATGAAGCGCGCCCTGACCAGCGCCATGCGCTCAGGCGCCAAGGGCTGCAAGATCCAGGTGAGCGGCCGGCTCGGCGGTGCCGAGATGGCACGTACCGAGAGCTACTCCGACGGCCGGGTGCCTCTCCACACCCTCCGCGCTGACATCGACTACGGCTTCTGCGAGGCCCGCACCACCTTCGGCCGGATCGGCGTGAAGTGCTGGATCAACAAGGGCGAGATCATGCCCGAAGGCTTCAAGGGCGCCGACCTCACCGATATGGAGGCGCCGGCCCCCGACCAGCAGCAGGGTCGTGGCGGCGGGCGTGACCGCGGCGGTCGCGGGCCGCAGGGTGGTGGCGCCTGATGCTCGCTCCCAAGCGCGTCAAGCACCGGAAGGTCATGCGTGGGCGCAACCGTGGCTACTCCCGCGCCCAGACGAGCGTCCAGTTCGGCGACTACGGCCTGAAGTCACTCGACCATGGCCACATCACGGCTCGCCAGATCGAGGCTGCCCGCGTGGCGATGACCCGCAAGATCAAGCGTGGCGGGAAGGTCTGGATCAACGTCTTTCCCGACAAGCCGTTCACCAAGAAGCCGGCCGAGACCCGCATGGGTTCCGGAAAGGGCGGCCCCGAGGGCTGGGAGGCCGTGGTCAAGCCCGGCCGCGTCATGTTCGAGCTCGCCGGCGTTCCCGAGCCGCTGGCCCGCGAGGCGCTTCGCCTGGCGGGAAGCAAGCTGCCGGTCCGTACCAAGATCGTGGCCCGGGAGGGTGAGCTGTGAGCACCGCCACCGAACTTCGCGACAAGACCCCGAAGGAGCTGAACCAGCTCATCGCCGACACCCGTCGCACTCTCCTTGACCTGCGATTCCAGAACGCCAGCGGCGAGCTGGAGAACACCGCCGGCCTGCGTGAGGCACGCCGCGAGCTGGCCCGTGCGCTGACCGTCGCACGCGAGCGTGAATTTGAGGACGCCGAAGAGCCTGCCGCCGCCGCTCCTGTCGCGTCCGCGCCGGCCACCGAAGCCACCGAAGAGATCGAGACCGAAGAGCAGTCATGAGCGAAGAGAACGAGAACGAAGAGACCGTCGAAGAGCCCCCGGCCGAAGAGCCTGCTGCCGAAGAGGCGCCGGCCGAAGAGCCTGCTGCCGAAGAGGCGCCGGCCGAAGAGCCTGCCGCCGAGGAAGCTCCGGCCGAAGAGGAATCGGCCGACGATGCCCCGGCCGACGATGCCCCGGCCGATGACGCCCCGGCCGACGAGCCCGCAGGCGACGTCGATTCCGGCGGCGACGGCGCAGGCGAACCCTCGAAGTTTCACGCCGTAAAGGCCGAGCGCAAGCGCGCCCGTCGCGAGGCCGAGGCCGAGGCCAGCCCCCAGCGCTCCTCCGAGGAGCGCAAGGAAGAGCGCCAGGTCGAGCGCCGCCGCAAGGCCGCCTCGCGCTCGCGCTGGCGCAAGCGCCGCCGCGAGAAGCACGTTGCTGCCGGCCCGCGCGAGGGAACCCCGCCGGCCGCGGGCGAGCCCGGCACCGCCCAGGTGCGCCAGGGGGTAGTGACCTCCAACAAGGCCGACAAGACGATCACCGTCCGCGTAGATATCGCCAAGCGCCACCCGAAGTACCAGAAGATCGTCCGCTCGTCCAAGAAGCTGCACGTCCACGACGAGGCCAACGACGCCGGGGTCGGCGACCTGGTCCGGGTGGTCGAGACGCGCCCGATGTCCCGCACCAAGCGCTGGCGCCTGGTGGAAGTCGTGGAGCGCGCCCGATGATCCAGAACGAGTCCCGGCTGCGCGTCGCCGACAACACCGGCGCCCGCGAGATCCTCTGCATTCGCGTCCAGGGCGGCTCCAGCCGCCGCTACGCGCACGTCGGCGACGTGATCACGGCGACGGTCAAGCAGGCCACGCCGAACGGCTCGGTCAAGAAGGGTGAGGTCGTCAAGGCGGTCGTCGTCCGCACCCGCAAGGAGTTCGGCCGCGACGACGGGACCTACATCGCCTTCGACGAGAACGCCGCCGTAATCATCGACGAGGGCAACAACCCCGTCGGCACGCGCATCTTCGGCCCGGTCGCCCGCGAGCTGCGCGACCGCAACTTCATGAAGATCATCTCCCTCGCCCCGGAGGTGCTCTAGCATGGCCATGCGTATTCGCACCGGCGACGAGGTTGTCGTCATCAGCGGGAAGGACCGGGGCAAAACCGGTCGCATCCTGCGTGTGGATCGCGGGAGCGACAGGGTCTTCGTGGAGGGCTTGAACATCATCAAGCGCCACGTCCGTCCCTCGCAGCTCCCGGGCGCCACGCCGGAGGAGGCCGCCGGTGGCGTCATCGAAAGCGAAGGCCCAATTCACGTAAGCAACGTCATGCTCATCGACCCCAAAGACAAGAAGCCGACCCGGATCGGCGTCACCCGCGAGGGCGGGGTCCGCAAGCGCGTGGCCAGGCGTTCGGGGACGGCGATCGACTGATGACCGCCACGCAGACCCCCGCCCGCCTGAAGCAGCGCTACGAGGAGGAGATCCGTCCCGCTCTCGTCGAGCAGTTCGGTTACACCTCCGTGATGCAGGCGCCGAAGCTCGAGAAGATCACCCTCAACATGGGGGTCGGCGACGGCAAGCAGGACTCCAAGCTGATCGAGGCCGCCTCCGAGCAGCTCTCGCAGATCGCCGGCCAGCAGCCGAACGTCCGCCGGGCCCGCAAGGCGATCGCCAACTTCAAGCTGCGCGAGGAGATGCCGGTCGGCCTGGCCGTGACCCTCCGCGGCGAGCGCGCCTACGAGTTCCTCGACCGCCTCACCTCGGTTGCCATCCCGCGCATCCGCGACTTCCGCGGCCTGCCGGCCCGTCTCGACGGCCGCGGCAACTACACGATCGGGATCCGCGAGCAGATCATCTTCCCGGAGATCGACTTCGACGCCGTCGACCAGATCCGCGGCCTCGACATCGCCATCACCACCTCCGCCCGGACCGACGAGGAGGGCAAGGCCCTGCTCGAGATGTTCGGCATGCCCTTCGTCCAGGTCGAGGAGAAGGCGCCCGAGCCCGAAGAGGCCGCGGTATCGCCGGCCCCGAAGCCGCCTGCCGAGGAGGCCTCCGGCGCCGACGGAGACGCCGGCGAGTCCGAGGCCCCCGGCGCCGATGATGCCGGTGACGAGATGGTCGAACCAGAAGCCTCCGGCGACGAAAGCGCCGAAGAGGCCGAAGCCGGTGAGGCCGCCGAGGAAGCAGTGGAAGAGGCCGCCGACGAAGAACCGGCCGGCGACGAGAACGAAGACGAGACTCCGGAAGAGGAGAGCTGAGCCATGGCCAAGACCTCACAGCGCGTAAAGCAGGCCCGCGAGCCCAAGTACCCGACCCGCCGCTACAGCCGCTGCCGGCGCTGCGGCCGTTCGCGCGCGGTCTACCGGAAGTTCGGCGTCTGCCGTATCTGCCTGCGCGAGCTCGCCCACAATGGCTACATCCCCGGGATGACGAAGAGCAGCTGGTGAGACAATGTCGATGACCGATCCCATATCCGACTTCCTGACCCGCGTACGCAACGGGATCATCGCCGAGCACGACTCGGTTGAGGTGCCGGCATCGAAGCTCAAGAACGAGATGGCCAGGATCCTCACCGAGCAGGGGTACATCTCCGGTTTCGAGGTCGTCCCCGCCGGCGACGGGCGCCCGGCCCCCGTGCTCAGGGTTGACCTCAAGTACGGCGAGGATCGCAGCAGCGCCATCACCGGCCTCAAGCGCGCCTCGCGCCCGGGCCAGCGCTTCTACGTGCACCGCGGAGGCATCCCCAAGGTCCAGGGCGGGATGGGCACCACAATCGTCTCGACCTCCAGCGGGGTCATGACCGGCCACGAGGCCCGCGCCGCAGGCGTCGGGGGAGAGGTCGTTGCCTACGTCTGGTGAGCCATGTCGCGTATCGGTAAGAACCCCATAACCGTGCCGGAAGGCGTTGAGGTCCAGATCGAGCCCGGCCTCGTGACCGTCAAGGGTCCCAAGGGCGAGCTCTCGGAGAAGATCTCGCGCGACCTGACGGTCACTCAGGACGGCGACACGGTCACCGTCACCCGCCCGACCGACCGCGGCGAGCACCGGGCCCTCCACGGTCTGAGCCGTTCGCTGATCGCCAACATGGTCGAGGGGGTCACCAGCGGCTTCGAGAAGACTCTCGAGATCCAGGGGGTCGGCTACCGGGCCCAGCTGAAGGGCAAGGACCTCGTCCTGGCGCTCGGCTACTCGCACCCGGTGGAGATCACCGCTCCGGAGGGGATCGAATTCGAGGTTCCCGAGCCGACGGAGGTGAAGGTTCGCGGGATCAGCAAGCAGATGGTCGGCGAGACCGCTGCCAACATCCGCAAGCGCCGCCCGCCGGAGCCCTACAAGGGCAAGGGGATCCGCTACCAGGACGAACACGTGATCCGGAAGGTCGGTAAGCGCGCATGAGCGTCAAGACCGCACCCCAGAGGCGCCTTCGCCGCCGCCGCCGCGTCCGCGCGAAAGTCCAGGGCACCGCGCAGCGTCCGCGCGTCTCGGTCTTCCGCTCCAACCGCGGGATCATGGCCCAGCTCATCGACGACGAGAGCGGCCACACGGTCGCCGCGGCGAGCTGGACCGAAGCCGACGTACGCTCGCTGGCGCCGATGGAGCAGGCCACCAAGCTCGGCCAGATGCTCGCCGAGCGGGCCAAGGCTGCCGGCGTCGAGTCGGTCGTCTTCGACCGCGGCGGATACCGCTACCACGGCCGCGTCAGGGCCTTCGCCGAGGGCCTTCGCGAGGGCGGCCTGAACGTCTGAGAACCGGAGAGATGCGATGAACAGCCAGATCGACAGAACCGTCAGCCCCGCAGGACTCGACCTCCAGGAGAGGGTCGTGGAGATCAACCGCGTGGCCAAGGTCGTAAAGGGCGGCCGGCGCTTCTCCTTCACCGCCCTCGTGGTGGTCGGTGACGAGAAGGATGTCGTCGGCGTCGGCTACGGCAAGGCCAACGAGGTCCCCGTGGCTATCCAGAAGGGCGTGGAGCAGGCCAAGAAGAACCTCTTCCGCGTTCCGCGCTACGGGTCGACGATCCCGCATCAGACCACCGGCGTCTTCGGGGCCGGGCGCGTCTTCATGAAGCCGGCCTCGCCCGGTACCGGCGTCATCGCCGGCGGCGGCGTGCGCGCGGTCTTCGAGCTGG
>JAUMBN010000115.1:0-4208 GCA_032119675.1 Solirubrobacteraceae bacterium
GGGGGGGGGGGCGCCACCGGCGCCACCCCCCGCTCTGTCCCACTGACCCGTGGTCCCTTACTTCGGGATGTTCGGGTTGTTGTCCGTCTCCGAGAGCGGGAGCGGGTAGCAGGTCTGCGTCCCGATCGCCGCGAACCCCGGCTTGAAGTAGGTCGACCCAGCCACCGGCACGTTCGTGACGCTGGTCGGGTTGCGGCGCCAGTCACCGAAGCGCTGCCCTTCGAGGTAGAAGTCCAGCGACTTCTGCGTCATGAGCTCGGTGAGGACGCTCGCCGCATCGGTGGCACCGGCATACGCCGCCTGGCCGCCGAACGCCCGACGCGCGTTGATCAGGGTGATCTGCGCATTGGTGGTCCCTGCCTCGGCCGCGATGTAGTCCGCCTCGAGCTTCGAGGCGACCCGCACCGGTGACGCGTAGGTCGGGTACTTCTGCTGGATCACGAAGGGGCCCGCGTTCGGGTCCTGCGCCACCAGGGTGTGCTGGCCCGGGATCTTGTACGAGATCCGGTTGTCCGTGATGCGGAAGGCGGGCGCCACCGAGATCGAGCCGCGATCGAAGGTGAACTGCCACATCCGGTTGCTCAACCGAGTCCGGTTGGTCGGGTCGTCGAGGTGCGTGAAGGTGTACACGAACCCAGCCGGGACCGAGGCGGCATCGGTCGCCGCCGAGGTCTTGTTCGCGCGCTGCAGATAGGCGCGGGCGCGCCCCACGCGCGCGACGTTCGCTAGCTGCACCGCCGCCGCCGTCCCGTTCGCCGTGCCCTTGGTGATCGCCGTGGTGAAGTTGGCGATCGCCGAGTCGAGCATGTCGTTCGTGGAGAGGAGCGGGCCACCGGAGACGACGCCCTGGCAGAACTGCTCCGCCATCAACTGGAAGGAGTAGCCGAGCCAGGTATGCGCCCGGACATAGTTGATGTTCGTCTCCGGGGTCGGGAGCGCGAGCTTGATGATCAGGCTGTTGCCGGCCGCCGCCTGCGAGAGCGTGAACCAGACATCCCCCGAGTGGGAGCCGTTGGTGTTGAGGACGGCCCGGAGCCCGTACTCATTACGAGTCGGGAAGGTCTCGGACACTTGTGCCTCGCCGGTGAACCAGGAACCGTACATGATCAGCCAGCCAAGGGCCGAGGAGTACGACTGCTGGCCTGAGAGGGCGAGGGTGGCGGCGTCATCCACAGGATTGACGGACCCGGCGTCGATGACCGACGGGTTCTTCACCGTGAGGAAGTCGCTGCATGCCGTCGAGGCGAGGAGCGCGGCCGTTCCGGCCAGTCGCGCGGTCGCCCGGGAGAATCGAATGAAACGCATGGTGGGCAAGCCTCAGAAGGTCAGGTTGAGCCGCAGCACGGTGGTGCGCGGATTGGGGAGGGTCAGGAAGTCATCGCGACCAAACTGGCTCGCGCCATTGGAGATGACCTCGGGGTCGGCGCCCGTGAAGCCCTTGTCCTTCCAGAGCTTCACATTCTGTACGGCGAGGCCGAGGGACGCGGTCTCCACCGGGCCGAGGAAGCCGATGAGCCCCTTCGGGAGATCCCAGGTCACGCCGACCTCGCGGAGGCGGACGAAGTCACCGGGCTGCAGGAAGCCGTCGCGGGCCTCGGCGACGGTGGTCGCCTTCCCGTCTTGCTGCACGAACGCCGGACGCCCAGGGGTCGGGTTGCCGTAGCGGCGGAGGCGCTCCAACCGCGGCAAGACCAGCGTGTCGAGGCGGTTGTTCGAACGGACCAGCTGGGTCTCACGGAAGTACTCCGTGTTGTTGTAGACCAGGAAGTCCTGCTTGGTGTCGATCTGTGCGGTGACGCGGAGCTGATTGAAGAAGGTCATCGTGCTGGTCAGCGTCCCTTCGAGCGTCGGGAAGACGTTGCCCACGACCTCCAGTGTGTCAGCCACGGTCACGACGCCGGTGGTCTGGTCGATGCTGCGGATGGTCTTGGAGACCCACGAGCCGAGCTGATACCCCTCGGTGAAGCGGTTGAGGGTGCCGAAGGCAGGCAGGTTGCCGAGATCGGTCAGCCTGTTCTCCAGGGTCGCGAAGCCGCCGCGGAGATCCCAGCGGAAGTTCCGGGTCTCCACCGGGGTCGTGGAGAGGGTGACTTCGAGTCCCTTGTTCGTGACCGACCCGACGTTCACCTGCGGGTTCTGGGTGAAGCCGAGTGATGGCGGCAACGGCTGGCTCAGGATGAGATCGTTGGTCGTCTTGTCGAAGTAGGTCACCTCGAGGGCGAGCTTCTCGTTGAAGAAGCTGGCATCGAAGCCCAGTTCGATCTCCGTCCCACGCTCTGGCCGGAGCGAGTCGTTCCCGGGATTCGCCGGCACGGCGCCGGCAATCGCGGAGCTGCCCGAGATGCTCGGGGCCGCGGCGAGGGTCACGAGCGCTGCGCCCGCACCCGGCGCGCGGCCGGTCTGACCCCAGGCCGCACGGAGGCGGAGGGTGTTGACCAGCGAGGCGAACCCGCCGTAGAAGTTCTCGTCGGAGATGACCCACGACCCACCGATCTTCGGGAGGATCGCCGGCTCGGCCTCAGCGCCGAACACGGAGAACTCGTCGACGCGGACGCCGACCTGGAGGAAGCGACGGTTGAGGTGGCCGAGCTGCGCCTGGCCGACCCATCCGCGCTGCCGGACCATCGCCTCCGAGCCACCCGCCGAGGTCTGCGAGGCAGCGTTGATGACGTTGTTGCTGTTCACGACGAACCCGGTGCCGAGGGCGGAGATCCCCTCGCTGCGGGTCATGATCGCCTGGATGCCGGCGGTCGCGTTGAGTTCCCACTGCTTCGACTCACCGAACTCCCGACGCGCGTTCGCGGTGTAGTCGAAGGTGTAGCGCTGGACCGAGTTGCGGACCTGGCTGTTCGAGCCGCCGTCGGTCAGGCCGCCGTACTGGGTGAGGGCGTTCTTCGGGAAGTAGTTGAACTGCTCATCCCAGGTGAGGTCACCGCCGACGGTGAGCTTGTGGGTGAACCAGCTCACCGGGACATAGCTGACGGTGATGCCGGTGGTGGTCCCGCGGGTAAAGAGCTGCCGGTCGATCGCGCGGATCGCGGGGAGGTTGCGGTTGAAGCCGAACCAGCCGTTGTTGCCGGTGCCCGCATCGTTACGGCTCAATGGGGTGCCGAGGAGGCCGCCGCCGAGGTAGCCGAAGATGTTGTTGTCGTTGTCCGGCGCGCGGAGGCGCGACTGCTGCAGGCCGATCGTCGCGTTGACGGTCACGCGGGGATCGGGGACGAAGTTGAAGTTGGTGCGAATCGAGGAGCGCCCGAACTCGTTGTTCGGGAGGGTGCCGGTCTGCAGGTCGCGGTTGACCGAGAAGAAGTAGCCGTACCCCTGGCCACCACCGCTCGCCGAGTAGGCGAAGTTGCCGACCTGGCCCTTCCGGAAGGCGCCCTCACGGACGAGGGGGTTGTCGGAGACGAGGGTCCCGACGGCCTGCCCACGGCAGAGCGGATTGGTGCTGGTGGCCGCGACGAGGGCCGCGGAGCAGGCGGCGTAGTTGTCTGGCGGCGCCCAGCCCTGATCGACCGAGCCCGTCTCGATGGTGAGGTTCTGCGAGAAGCGCGGCACGCCGGCCCGGCCCTTCTTGGTGATGATCTGGATCACACCCGCCGAGGCGTCAGCGCCGTAGAGCGTGGCGGCAGCCGGTCCCTTCACCACCTCCATCGACTCGATGTCATCCGGGTTGATGTTGTTGAGGCGGTCGGCGACCTGGCCGCTCTGGCCGAGGCCGATGGTCCCCTCGACGAGGCGGATGCCGTCGATGAAGATGAGTGGCTGGTTCGAGAGGTTCACCGAGGCGGCGCCGCGGATGTTGATGCGGCGCGAGGTGCCGGCGGTCCCGGAGGCCGAGCTCACCGAGACGCTCGGGACGCGCGACTGCAGGAGCTGCGCGACGTTCTGGGCCGGCGAGTCCTTGGCGATCTGCGCGACGTCGACGCTGGCGACGGTCGCCGCCTGCGCCCGACGCTCCTGGTTCCCCACCGTGCCGGTCACGACGACGTCCGAGAGCTGGACGCGGGAGACGGCCATCGAGAGGTTGAGGGTCGAGGTCTGACCGGCGACGACACGCACGGTGTCCGTCGCGGCCTGATAGCCGACGCGGTACGCCGTCACCTGACGGGCGCCGACCGGGGCATTCGGGATGCGGTACTCGCCCTGCGCATTCGTGAAGACCGCAACCGCGGTGCCCACGAGGACGACGCGCGTCTCGGCGAGTG
>JAUMBN010000116.1:0-1831 GCA_032119675.1 Solirubrobacteraceae bacterium
ATGCTCCTCTTCGACGTAACCGAGGAGCCGGTCCGCGAGGCGGCCGCCCCCTGGGAGCCCGCGCCGCTGCCCGACGCCAACGAGCTCAAGGAGGCCGCCCGCTCGGAGGGCGCCGAGGAGGAGGTCGCCGTCGAGACCCCGCTGCAGAAGGCGATGGCCGTCTTCTCCAGCCCCGCCTCGATCAAGGAGGCCGCGGCCAGCACGGCCGAGATGAGCCAGTACCTGCTGCGCAAGGCGCGCGCCGACATCGCGCCCAGCCCCCTCTCCGACGGCAAGGGGCCGCCCATCCACCTGCGCACGCTTGAATACCCGCTCGACCGCCTCAAGCTCCTGGGCCGCGGCCTGGGCACCGGGGCGACGATGAACGACGTGATCCTCGGCCTCACCGCCGGTGGCCTGCGGCAGTGGTGCCTGGAGAACGGCCACCCGCTCGACGAGCTGGCGGTGCGCGTGCCGGCCGCCACCAAGGAGGGCAGCGGCAACGAGGCGATCGCGATGACGATCGTTCCCGTGCCGCTCGCCGAGGAGGATCCGGTGAGGCGCGTGAGGATGATCCGCGAGCGCACCGAGGCGATCAAGACCTCCGGCGAGCCCGAGGTTGCCGTGCAGGCGATGGCCCTGGCCCGCGAGACCCCCGGCCCGGTGGGCGAGCGCCTCAACGACCTGATCTTCGGCAAGGGGCGCGCCAACGTCGCGATCCACAACCTGCCCGGCCCGCCGCTGAAGCTCTATGTGCTCGGCGCGCCGACCGCCTCGTTCCACAACTTCAGCCTCCCGCGCCCGCAGGTGGCGATCCACGTCAACCTGGTCTCGGTAGGCGGTGTGGTCTCGATCGGCCTGGCCGCCGACACCGAGGTGGTCGGCAGCCTCGACCCGTTCGTGCGCGGCATGGCGGAGACCGAGGAGGCCCTGGCCCGAGGCGTCGCCAACCTCGACCTCGTGCGGCGCGTGCCGATCTTCGCCCCGCTGGAAGACGAGCTGCAGGAGGATCTCGCCGCCCACATGGTGGAGCGCAGGGTCGATGCCGGGGAGGTCCTGGTCAAGCAGGGCGACCCGGCCGATGACTTCTTCCTGATCGTCGAAGGCAGCTTCGACACCGAGGTCGACGGCGAGTCGGTGCGCGAGATGGGTCCCGGCGACTCGTTCGGCGAGATCGGCCTTCTGCGCGACACCGAGCGCACCGCGACGGTTACCGCCAAGGAGGCCGGAGTGGTCATGGCCCTCAGCCGCGAGGACTTCCTCAAGGCGGTCGCCGCCGACCCGGCGAGCATGGTGGTCGCCGACGCGATCATCAACACCCGCCTGGGCGACCTGGGCCGCTACCAGGCCTTCAGCGAACCGCTCGGCTGATCGGGAAGCCCGGTGGCTTCTGAGCCGAGCGCCTACCTCTGCTCCTATCCCAAGAGCGGGCGCACGTGGATGCGCTACGCGCTCGTAGAGCTGCTCGACGCCAGGTACGCGCTGGGCGGGTTCGACATGAAGAACATGTTCGAGCTGATCCCCAACCAGGACGGCGACGGGCCGGCACCGTCCTGGACCACGCCCGAGGACTACCGCTACGCGGACCGGCCCGAGATGCCGTTCATCGTCATGAGCCACCTGCCATGGGAGCCCGGCTTCAGCGAGCTTCCGGTGCTCTTCCTGGCCCGCAGCCCCGGCGACGTGCTCGTATCCCACTTCCACCACCGCACCCGCCACGACGGCCGGCTGGCCGGCGCCACGCTGGCCGACTTCGCCGCCGATCCCGACTGGGGGATCGCCGACCTTCTCGCCTACCTCGCCTCCTGGCAGCCTCACCTGGACGACCCGAACGTGACCGTCATGACCTACG
>JAUMBN010000117.1:0-12207 GCA_032119675.1 Solirubrobacteraceae bacterium
TCGCGCTCTCCGGAAAGCACGTCCTCGCCCTGACCAACCGGGGCGGCGCCACGGCCGCGGAGCTCGTCGCCTTCGCCCGCGAGATAGCCGGGCGGGTGGAGGAGCTCTTCGGGGTTTCGCTCAGGCCCGAGCCGGTGCTCGTCGGCCTGGAGTGGTGAGGCTCAGCCCTTCTCCTCGCGGGGAGTGATCAGCTCGGTGGGAACCTCGGCTCCCTGCTCGGTGTCTGGAAAGACGACATAGGCCTGGGGCACGCCGCCAAACCAGGTCGCCGTCTCGGCCTCGCCCACGTAGACGCCGGCGCGCTGGCTGCCGTCCGGCATCTGGACCCAGACCTTCTCGCCCTCCTTGAAGAAACCCATGCCGCCATCGTGACGCAACCGGGGCGATCGCGCGCTGCCGCCCGGCAGCTCGCGATCGCCCGGGCCACGACCGCCGCCCGGTTACCGGAAGGACACAGCCGCCGGTGGCTGTCCGTTAGGTTCCCGAACCATGATCATCGCCGTGGGAGTCGATCACGCCGGGGCCATCCTCCACGAGGCGGTCACCGAGACCCTCGTCGCCCACGGCCACGTCGTTCTCGACCTCGGCCAGTGCGACGACTACCCGGACATGGCCCTGGCCGTCGGCAAGGCGATCGACTCCGGGGAGGCCGAGCGGGGAGTCCTGATCTGCGGGTCCGGAGCCGGGATCGGCGTTGCCGCCTCCAAGATCCCCGGCATCTACGCCCAGACCGTTCACGACACCTACACCGCCCACCAGGCGGTCGAGCACGACGGCCTCAACGTCCTGTGCATGGGCGGCCGCGTGATCGGCTCCGAGGTGGCAAAGGAGATCGTCACCGCCTTCGCGGCAGCGCAGGTGAGCGAAGAGGAGCGCCACGTCCGCCGGCGCGCCAAGGTGGAGCTGATCGCCGCCGAAGGCCTGGCGGCAGATCTGGAAGGAGTGAGCTGATGCAGCTCGGAATGATCGGCCTCGGCCGTATGGGCGCCAACATGGTTGAGCGCCTCATGAACGATGGCCACGAGTGCGTGGTCTTCGACCCCAACGCCGACGCGGTCAAGGAGCTGGAGGCCAAGGGAGCAACCGGCGCCGACTCGGTGGCCGACCTCGTCTCGAAGCTGGACGGCCCGCGGGCGGTCTGGATGATGGTGCCCGCCGGCGTGGTCGACGGCCTGCTCGACGAGGTGGCCGGCACCGTTGAGAAGGGCGATGTCGTCATCGACGGCGGAAACAGCTACTACATCGACGACCTGCGGCGGTCGAAAGAGATGGCCGACAAGGGGATCGAGTACGTCGACTGCGGAGTCAGCGGCGGGGTCTGGGGGCTCACCGAGGGCTACGGCATCATGGCCGGCGGCAGCGACGCGGCGATCGAGCGGATCGCCCCGGTGCTCCAGTCGCTCGCCCCGGGGGTCGACGCGGCCCCGCGCACGCCGGGGCGCACCGGCGAGCCCGGCCCGGCCGAGAACGGCTGGCTGCACTGCGGCCCGTCCGGTGCCGGCCACTTCGTAAAGATGGTCCACAACGGGATCGAGTACGGGATCATGGCCTCCTACGCCGAGGGGCTGAACATCCTCAAGCACGCCGACGTCGGCGACCGTGACCAGGAGGTCGACGCCGAGACCACGCCGCTGCGCAACCCCGACCACTACCGCTACCACCTCGACCTACCCGAAATCGCCGAGGTCTGGCGGCGCGGGACGGTCATCCGCAGCTGGCTGCTCGACCTCACCGCCTCGGCCCTGTTCAAGGACCCGGACCTCAGCGGCTTTGCCGGCCGAGTCTCCGATTCCGGCGAGGGTCGCTGGACGGCGCTGGCGGCGATCGAGACCGGCACACCGGCATCGGTCCTGACCGAGGCGCTCTACGAGCGCTTCACCAGCCGGGGAGAGGCCGAGTTTGCCAACCGGATCCTCTCCGCCCAGCGCAACGAGTTCGGTGGCCACGACGAGAAGCCGGCGGAGGCTTCCTGATGGCCCGTCCGGCAAAGGGCGACGCCCTGGTCTTCTTCGGGGCCACCGGCGACCTCGCCTACAAGCAGATCTTTCCCGCGCTCCAGCGGATGATCCAGGACGACCAGCTCGACGTCCCGGTGGTCGGCGTCGCGCGGGAGGACTGGGGCGTCAAGGCGCTCGAGAAGCGGGCGCGGGAGAGCCTGAAGGCCAGCCCCGACGGGGTCGACAAGGCCGCCTTCACCAAGCTCTGCTCGCTGCTTCGCTACGCCCACGGCGACTACGACGACCCGCAGACCTACGTCCGGCTCAAGGAGCAGCTGAAGGGCTGCAAGCGCCCGGTCTTCTACCTGGCCATCCCGCCGTCGCTCTTCGCCGACGTCGTCGACCACCTTGGCAACGCCGGCCTGGCCGACCAGGGGCGCGTGGTGGTGGAGAAGCCCTTCGGCCGCGACCTCGCCTCGGCCAGGGCGCTCAACTTCGCCCTGCACAAGGTCTTCCCGGAGGACAGGGTCTTCCGAATCGACCACTTCCTGGGCAAGGGGCCGGTCGACAACATCCTCTTCTTCCGCTTTGCCAACGCATTCCTCGAGCCGATCTGGAACCGCGACTACGTCCGCCAGGTCCAGATCACGATGGCCGAGGACTTCGACGTCTCCACCCGCGGCTCGTTCTACGACGGCGTCGGCGCGATCCGCGACGTGATCGAGAACCACCTCTTCCAGGTTCTGACCCTGATCATGATGGACCCGTTCGCCGCCCACCGCGAGGACGCCGTCCGCCAGGAAAAGGCCCGGTTCCTGGAGGGAGTGCGCACCCTGACCAAGGCCAACGTCGTTCGCGGCCAGTACCAGGGCTACCGCAAGACGAAGGGGGTCAACCCCAAGTCGACGGTCGAGACCTACGCCGCCGTCAAGCTCCACGTCGACACCTGGCGCTGGGCCGACGTGCCGGTGGTCATTCGTGCCGGCAAGTGCCTGCCGGTGACGGCGACCGAGTTCAACATCCAGCTCAAGAGACCGCCGGAGAAGCTCTTCCCGGTCGAGCTGCCATACGGCAACCGGATGCGCTTCCAGATCAACCCTGAGGTGGTGATCGCGCTCGAGCTCCAGAGCCGGGCACCCTCGCTGAACGAGTTCGCCGTCACCGATATCGAGCTGAACGCCGTGCGCACCCCGGTCCACCAGATCCCGCCGTACGAGCGCCTGCTGAGCGCCGCGCTGCAGGGCGAGCACGATCTATTCGCCAGCCAGGCGACGATCGAGGAGTCCTGGCGGATCGTCGACCCGATCCTCGACGACGCAACTCCGGTCTACCCCTACCGGCGGGGAACCTGGGGCCCGAAGCAGGCCGACCGCCTCGTACCGGCCGGCGGCTGGATCGACCCGGAGGTCCGTTCCGAAGAGGAGCGGCTGAAGGCCCAGGCCGCGGCCCGTGAGCAGGCGGCGGCCGGGATCGCCAGTGGCCTCGGGGCGCCGGCAAAGAAGAAGCCGCGGGCCAGGGCCAAGCCGAAGCCCAGTGCAAAGTCCCGGGCCAAGACGAAGCCCAAGGCAAAGGCCAAGTCCAGGCCGCGCGCCAAGGCGCCGGCCGGGAAAGGAAAGAGATGAACCCCACCAAGGCCCTCCACGCCGCCGGCCAGAGCCTCTGGCTGGACAACATCACCCGCACTCTCCTCGACGACGGCACCCTCGCGGGCTACATCGCCGACCTGGGCATCACCGGCCTCACCTCCAACCCCACCATCTTCGAGAAGGCGATCGGGGGCGGCGGCGCCTACGAGGCGCAGGTCCACGAGTGCCAGGAGAAGGGCCTGGGCGACGAGGAGACCTTCTTCGAGATCGCGATCGCCGACCTGCAGCGCGCCGCCGACCTCTTCCTTGCGGCGCACGAGGCCAGCGCCGGCGTCGACGGCTTCGTATCGCTCGAGGTTTCCCCGGAGCTGGCCTATGACACCGCGAGCACGATCGAGCAGGCCGTCGAGCTGCACGGCGAGGCGGGGCGCCCGAACCTCTTCATCAAGATTCCCGGTACGCCGGAGGGGCTGCCCGCAATCGAGGAGGCGATCTACCGGGGGGTGCCGGTGAACGTCACCCTGCTCTTCTCGGCCGACCAGTACCTTGCCGCCGCCGAGGCCTACCACAAGGGCCTGGACCGCCGGGTGGCCGAGGGGCTCTCGCCGGACGTGCGCTCGGTTGCCTCGCTCTTCATCAGCCGCTGGGACGTCGCTGCCAACGAGGAGGTCCCGGAGGATCTCCACAACCGCCTCGGCCTTGCCGTCGGCGCCGACTCCTACCGCGCCTACCGCGAGCTGCTCGACTCCGACCGCTTCCAGAAGCTCTCCAACGACGGGGCCCGCGCCCAGCGCCTGCTCTTCGCGAGTACCGGCACCAAGGACCCGAACGCCTCCGACATCCTCTACATCGACGGCCTGGCCGCGCCCGACACGGTCAACACGATGCCCGAGAACACCCTCCTGGCCTACGCCGACCACGGGCCCGAGAACCCGCCGCTGCTCTCGCCCGACGGCGGCGACTCGGCGGCGGTGCTGCAGGAATTCACCGACGCCGGCGTCGACCTCGACGCACTGGCGGCCCGGCTGCAGTCCGAGGGCGCCGAGGCCTTCGTCAAGAGCTGGAAGTCGCTGATCGCGACGATCGCCTCCGAGCGGTCGTAGGCGCACGATGGCCTTCGAGGCGCCGGCCAAGCCTCTCGACCAGTTGCCGGCCTGGAAGGATCTCCAGGCCCACGCCGCGCAACTGCGCGAGCGCTCGCTGGCCGAGCTCTTCGCCGATGACCCTGGCCGCGAGCAGGCGATGCATATCGAGGCGGAGGGGATGTACTTCGACTTCGCCAAGCAGCGTGCGACCCCGGAAACCATCGGCCTTCTTGTCGAATTGGCCCGCCAGGCGGGCCTGCCCGAGCGGATCGAGGCGATGTTCGCGGGGGAGAAGATCAATGTCTCCGAGGGCCGCTCGGTTCTTCACGTCGCCCTCCGGGCCCCGACGGGCGAGACGATCGACGACGCGCAGGGCCACGACGTGGTGCCCGACGTTCACGAGGTCCTCGGCCGGATGGCCGCATTCTCGGACCAGGTGCGATCCGGTGAATGGCTCGGGGCCACCGGGAAGCGAATCCGGAACGTGGTCAATATCGGCATCGGCGGCTCGGACCTTGGGCCGGCGATGGCGACGATCGCCCTGACCGACTACACCGACCCGGAGATGAGGTTCGCCTTCGTCTCGAACATCGACGGCAGCGACTTTGCCGACAAGACCCGCCACTTCGACCCTGCCGAGACCGTCTTCATCGTTGTCTCCAAGACCTTCACCACCCTCGAGACGCTGACCAACGCCCGCACCGCCCGGGAATGGATCGTCTCCGCCCTGGGAGAGGAGGCGGTCAAGCGCCACTTTGTCGCCGTCTCAACCAACGAGAAGGGAGTGGAGGAGTTCGGCATCGACCCGGTCAATATGTTCGGCTTCTGGGAGTGGGTGGGCGGCCGGTACTCGATGGATTCGTCGGTCGGCCTCTCGCTGATGGTGGCCATCGGCCCCGAGCGGTTCCACGAGATGCTCGCCGGCTTCCACGCCATGGACGAGCACCTGCGCAGCGCTCCGCTCGAGGAGAACCTGCCGGTGATCTTCGGCCTGCTCAGCGTCTGGAACACCTCGATCCTGGGCTGCCCGACCGTCGCGGTGCTGCCCTACGCGCAGGAGCTCTCGCGCTTTCCCGCCTACCTCCAGCAGCTGGAGATGGAGTCCAACGGCAAGCACGTGATGCTTGACGGCGAGCCGGTCCGGTGGGCCACCGCCCCGGTTCTCTGGGGTGAGCCGGGAACCAACGGCCAGCACGCCTTCTACCAGATGATTCACCAGGGAACGGAGATCGTGCCTTCGGAGTTCATCGGCTTCGGCGAGCCGCTCCACCCGCTCGGCGAGCACCACGACATGCTGATCGCCAACATGTTTGCCCAGGCCGAGGCGCTCGCCTTCGGGCGCAGCGCGAAGGAGCTCGAGGAGGCCGGAAGCCCGGCGGAGCAAATTCCCCACCGGGTCTGCGAGGGCGGCCGGCCGTCCACGACCATTCTCGTCGACGGGCCGCTCACGCCGCGGGCACTCGGCTCGCTGGTCGCCCTCTACGAGCACCGCGTCCTGACTGAAGGCGTCTGCTGGGGCATCGACTCCTTCGACCAGTGGGGGGTGGAGCTGGGGAAGGTTCTCGCCACGAAGCTGATCTCCGAGCTGACCTCCGAGCAGGCGCCGCCGCCAGACCACGACGCCTCGACCGTCGCGCTGGTGCGCCGCTACCGGCAGCTTCGCGGCCGCGCGACCTGAGCGCGCTCTCGCGCCCGCCGCCGCCGGGGGCTAGAGCTCGCTGCCGGGGATCCGGTGCTCTTCGAGGTACCGCTGGTTCTCGCGGCGCTCGGCCATGGCCTGCACCGCGGCGAATACGATCAGCCCGGTCACCAGCGCCGGGAAGGCGACGAAGAAGACGCCGATCAGGCCGACATCGACCCAGAACGCGTAGCTGGCGGCGGTGACCATGGCTGCGAAGATACCGAACCGGTCCGGCGTCTGGGCGCCCGGTAGGCTCGCTCCGTGAACCGCCTGGCCGCCCTCGCTTACGACCGTTTCCTGATGGGCGCGCCCCAGGAGGCGGGGCTCCGGGAGCTGCGGGCCCGGGCCCTCGCGCCGGCCCGCGGCGAGACCCTGGAGATCGGGGCGGGGACCGGGCTGAACCTCGTCGAGTATCCGCGCGAGGGCGTAACGCGGCTGGTGTGCACCGAGCCGAGCCACGCGATGGCCCGGCAGATCGGGGCCAAGGCCGGCCAGGCGCCGGCGGTCCCGGAGGTGGTGGAGGCACCGGCGGCGAAGCTCCCGTTCCCGGATGACAGCTTCGACACCGTCGTCGGGACGCTGGTCTTCTGCGAGGTGCCCGACCAGTCCGCGGCGCTGGCGGAGATCGCCCGCGTGCTGCGGCCCGGCGGCAGCTTCTGCTTCCTCGAGCACGTGCGCAGCGACGACCCTGACCTGGCCCGCCGGCAGGACCGCTGGGCCGCGGCGTGGAGGCTGGTCTCGGGCGGGTGCAACTGCAATCGCGACACCCTGGGGGCAATAGTGGACTCCGAGCTGGAGGTCGCCGAGGTCGAGCACGAGCGCTTCCCCAAGGCCCCGGCGCTGGTGCGCCCGGTGATCCTCGGGCGGGCCGTGCTCGGACCCCCGGCCTGAGCGCCAGGAGCCTCTGGATACGAGGTTTTTTCTCCGACCTCATTGGTAGGATTAATCTCGATGATCTTCACCACGAAGGCCGAGTACGGGGTAAGGCTGCTGGTCGAGCTCGGGCGCCAGGAGGGCGACCGCCCGGTGGCGCTCAAGTCGATCGCCGAGAACGAGCGGCTGCCGCTCGCCTACCTCGAGAGGATCGTCGCGCTGCTCAAGCGCGCCGGCCTCGTTGAGAGCACCAGAGGGGCCCACGGCGGCTACCGCCTCGCCCGGGACCCGTCGGAGATCTCGATGGACGAGGCGATCCTGGCCCTGGAGGGCGAGGTCGCGCCGATGTCCTGCTTCTACGACGACAGCTCGGACGAGCGGGTCCTCTGCTCTCACGCGGATGAGACCGAGGTTTGCGCCACGCGCGTCCTGTGGCTAAGGGTGCAGGGGGGCGTGACGCAGGCGCTGAGCCGCACCACGCTCGCCGAGCTGGTGGCCTTCGCCCAGCGCGAGCCCGTAGAGACAAAGCCGACCGCCGGAGCCGAACTGCCGCTCCACGACGCGGCCTGAACCCAGAGAAAGAGAAGAGATGGCCGAACTTGAAATCATCAACCTTCACGTCAGCGCCGCCGACAAGGAGATCCTGCGCGGGGTCAACCTGGGCGTCGAAGCCGGCGAGATCCACGCCCTCATGGGCCCCAACGGCTCAGGCAAGAGCACGCTGGCCAACGCGATCATGGGCAATCCGGCCCTCGACGTCACCGAGGGGAAGATCATCTTCAAGGGCGAGGACATCACCGAGGCCAGCCCCGACGAGCGCTCGCGGCTGGGGCTCTTCATGGCCTTCCAGTACCCGGTCGCCATCCCGGGGGTAACGGTCACCAAGTACCTGCGGATGGTAATGAACGCCCACCGCGAGGCCCGCGGCGAGAAGGAGATCTCCCTGAAGGAGTTTCGCCAGACCGTGGAGCAGGCCATGGAGCTAACCAACGTGCCGAAGGAGTTCTCCTCCCGCTACCTCAACGACGGCTTCTCCGGCGGTGAGAAGAAGCGCCTTGAGATTCTTCAGCTCGCCCTGCAGAAGCCGGGGGTGGCAGTCCTCGACGAGACCGACTCCGGCCTGGATATCGACGCGCTCAACATCGTCTCCAACGGTGTCAACACCGTGCGCGACGAGACCGGGATGGGCGTCCTGATCATCACCCACTACAAGCGGATCCTCGACCACGTCCGCCCCAACCGCGTCTCGATCATCGCCGACGGGAAGATCGTCAAGGAGGGCGGGCCGGAGCTGGTCGACCAGCTCGAGAGCGAGGGCTACGGCTGGATCGTCGATGAGGAGGAGGCCGAGCCGGCTTCAGCCTGATGGCCCTGCTCGAGGAGACAGCCGTCGCCCAGGAGTTCCCGATCTTCGACCGGGAGGGTCTCGTCTACCTCGACAGCGCCGCGACCTCGCAGAAGCCCCGGCAGGTGATCGACGCCGTCGACGCCTTCTACGCCGAGCACAACGCCAACGTCCACCGGGCCGTCTACCCGCTGGCGATCGAGGCCGACGAGCTCTACGACGGCGCCCGAGCCAAGGTCGCCGCCTTCTGCGGAGCGCAGCCGGAGGAGACGATCTTCACCTCCAACGCCACCTCGGCGATCAACCTCGTCAGCCACGCCTGGGGCCAGGCCAATGTCGGCGAGGGCGACGAGATCGTCCTCACGGTCGCCGAGCACCACGCCAACATCGTGCCCTGGCAGCTTCTGTGCGAGCGCACCGGCGCCCAGCTGCGCTGGCTGGCGGTCGACTCCGAGGGGCGCCTCTCCCTCGACCAGCTCGACGGCTTCCTTGCCTCCGGCCGGGTGAAGCTGGTGACCGTCACCCACCTCTCCAACGTCCTGGGCACGATCAACCCGGTCGCCGAGATCGTCGAGCGGGCTCATGCCGCCGGTTCGGTGGCCCTGATCGACGGCGCGCAGGCGGTGCCGCAGATCTCCGTCGACTTCGCCTCGCTCGGCGCCGACTTCTATGCCTGGACCGGCCACAAGGCCTACGGGCCCACCGGTGTCGGCGTCCTCCACGGCCGGCGCGAGCTCCTCGAGCAGATGCCCCCGTTCATGGGCGGCGGCGGGATGATCTCCACGGTCACGCGTGACGGCGCCACCTGGGCCCCGATCCCGGCCAAGTTCGAGGCCGGCACCCCGCCGATCGCCGAGGCGGTCGGCCTCGGCGTGGCGATGGATTTCCTCTCCGGGCTGGGGATGGAGTCGGTACGCAGCCACGAGCGCGACCTGACCGCTTACATGCTCGAGCGGCTCGGTTCTGTGCCCGGGCTGAAGGTCAGCGGTCCGCCCGACCCGGCCGAGCGCGGCGCGCTGGCCTCGTTCACCCTCGACTGCGCCCACCCGCACGACGTGGCTGAGATCCTGGCCCGCGACCAGGTCTCGGTCCGCGCAGGGCATCACTGCACCCAGCCGCTGATGGACCTCATGGGCGAGCCGGCGACCACCCGCGCCTCGCTGGGCGTCTACAACTCCCGCGAGGACATCGACGCCCTGGTCGACTCGCTCGGGCAGGTCATCGAGATCTTTGGGGGCGACTGAGATGGACGACGCGCTCTATCGCGAGGAGATCCTCGAGCATTACAAGCGCCCCCACCACTGGGGCGTGATGGAGGCGCCGGACCGCGAATTCTCCGACACCAACCCGCTCTGCGGCGACGAGCTCAAGGTGATGCTTCGCGTAGGCGACGGTGGGAAGATCGAGGACGTGCGCTTCGACGGCCACGGCTGCGCGATCAGCCAGGCTGCCGCCTCGATGGTCTCCGACGAGATCGTCGGGATGAGCCTCGACGACGTCGCCAGGATGGACCGCGACGCGATCCTGGAACTGCTGGGGATCGAGATCTCGGCGACGAGGATGAAGTGCGCCCTGCTCTCGCTGAAGGTGCTCAAGAGCGCGGCCGTCGGCTCTCCGGCCGACTGGGAGCCCGAGACGCCCAACGCCGTGCGCCCGTCCGAAGGGGTGGAGCTGTGAGCGAGCTGCTCGACGTTTGCCTCGTCGACGAGCTGCCGGCCGGCCAGCGCCGGACGGTCGAGTGGGAGGGGACCGAAATAGGGGTCTTCAACTGCGACGGCGAGTTCCTCGCCATCGAGGATGTCTGCACCCACGACGGGGGCACCCTCGGCGACGGGCCGCTCGACACGAAGGCCTGTACGGTCGAGTGCCCGCGCCACGGAGCCCTTTTTGACCTGCGCACGGGAGCCGCGCTGACGCTACCCGCTTATATGCCTGTAGAGACATTTCCCGTCCTCGTCGAGGGCGGGCAGATCAAGATCGAGGTGGAATAGAGATGGCAGCCCCCGAGAACAGCGGACCGGTCCTCACCGAAGAAGAAGAGGGCCTGCGAGACCTGAACGCCGACTACACCGAGCGCTACGGCTTCCACGACGCCGAGAACTACCTCTTCAAGGCGCCGAAGGGCCTCACGCGCGAGCTCGTGGAGAAGATCTCCGAGTTCAAGGACGAGCCCGAGTGGATGCGCGAGTTTCGCCTGAAGGCGCTCGACCACTTCGAGGCGCGGCCGATGCCGACCTGGGGCTCGCCGATGCTTGCCGAGGTCGACTTCGACAACATCCACTACTTCGTCCGCGCCTCCGAGAAGGCCGAGCGTTCCTGGGACGACGTTCCCGAGGACGTCAAGAACACCTTCGATCGCCTGGGGATCCCCGAGGCCGAGCGCAAGTTCCTGGCCGGCGTCGGGGCCCAGTACGAGTCGGAGGTCGTCTACCACCAGGTCAACAAGGACCTGGAGGACCAGGGCGTGATCTTCATGGACATGGACACCGGCCTGCGTGAGCACGGCGAGCTGGTGCGCGAGTACTTCGCCACCGTGATCCCGGCCAACGACAACAAGCTCGCCGCGCTCAACAGCGCCGTCTGGTCGGGCGGCTCGTTCGTCTACGTGCCGCCGGGTGTGCACGTAGAGATGCCGCTGCAGGCCTACTTCCGCATCAACACCGAGAACATGGGCCAGTTCGAGCGGACCCTCATCATCGCCGACGAGGGCTCCTACGTTCATTACGTCGAGGGCTGCACCGCCCCGACCTACTCGAGCGACTCGCTCCACTCCGCGGTCGTCGAGCTGATCGCCAAGCCGGGAGCGAGAATCCGTTATACGACCGTCCAGAACTGGTCGCAAAACGTCTTCAACCTGGTGACCAAGCGGGCGATCGCCGAGCGCGAGGCGACGGTGGAGTGGGTCGACTGCAACCTCGGCTCGAAGCTGACGATGAAGTACCCGTCGGTCTACCTGACCGGGGAGCGGGCCCACGGGGAGATCCTTTCGATCGCCTTCGCGGGCAACGGCCAGCACCAGGACGCCGGCGGGAAGATCGTTCACGCGGCGCCGAACACCAGCTCCAACATTTTTGCCAAGTCGATCAGCAAGGACGGCGGGCGATCCAGCTACCGCGGCCTGCTCGAGGTGGCCAAGGGGGCCGGTGGTTCGAAGTCGAAAGTCGTCTGCGACGCCCTGCTGCTCGATGAGAAGAGCCGCTCGGACACCTACCCGACGATCCGCATCGGCGAGGACGATGTCGACGTTGGCCACGAGGCTACGGTCTCCAAGGTCGGGGACGAGCAACTCTTCTACCTGATGGCTCACGGAATCGACGAGGAAGAGGCCGGCAAGCTCATCGTCAACGGCTTCATCGAGCCGATCGTCAAGGAGCTCCCGATGGAGTACGCGGTCGAGATGAACCGGCTGATCGAGCTCCAGATGGAGGGCTCGATCGGATGACCCAGGCCGTATCGGAGCCCTCGTTCCTGGCTGAGCGCCGGGCCGCCGCCCAGGACGCCCTCGGCGAGCTCGAGCTCCCGGACTTCCGCGGCGTTGCCGGATGGGAGTTCACCCCCATCGACGACCTCGCGCTCGAGGACTGGGAGCCGGCCGCCGGCGCCCAGCCGGGCACCGTCGAGGGTCCGCTCGGCGCTCCCGAGGGTGCGGCCAGGCCCTCCGCCGATGCGGCGACCTCGGAGGGCCCGATCGTGATGACGC
>JAUMBN010000118.1:0-3273 GCA_032119675.1 Solirubrobacteraceae bacterium
CTCTGGCTCTACGCGTGGACGGCGCTGATGTGCGCCTACGCGCTGCTGCTGCGGTTCGTGCCGCCGCGCCCCGGCGGCGAATGGGACACCTCGAACGCGATCGTCTGCGGGATCGCCGGGGTCTTCGTGGTGGGCGCCTCGGTCTGGGTGATCTACACGCTGGAGATCCTCAAGGCCCGCCACCTGCAGGCCTTCAGGGTCAGCCGTCAGGGCTCGTCGTCCCTGCCGGCCAGTGAGCCCGGGGATCCGGAAGCGGAGTCAGCCGAGCCTCGATCAGCTCCCGCTGGGACTCCAGGAACGGGGGGAGGATGACCTTCGTCCCCAGCTCCTCCAACGCCAGCCCGTCGACCAGGAAGCCGGGCTCGTCGGTGGCCAGCTCGTAGAGGATCCCGCCCGGCTCGCGGAAGTAGAGCGAGTGGAAGTAGTGGCGGTCGACGAAGCCCGAGCTGGGTACGCCGGCCTGGCCGACCTTCTCGATCCAGCCCGGAAGGTCGGCGTCGAAGGTGCCCCAGGCCACGTGGTGGACGGTGCCGGCGCCCGGCCGGGCCGGTTCGTCGGGAGCGGGGTCGAAGGCGATCCAGCCGCCGCGGGTCTCGCCGCGCAGCACGAAGCGCTCCTCCTCGCCGGCGCGCTCGGCGCCCATCAGCCGCTCGAGCATCGCCGCCGAGCCGCCGGGCAGCGCGCTGTAGGCGCGGACGCCCTCGAAGCCGCGCAGCGCCATCTCGGCCGGGATCTCGGGGTGCGCCGCGGTCAGCGGCTCGTCGCCGCTGGAGTCGACGACCAGCTCGTGGCCCATTCCCTCGGGGTCGGCGAAGAGCAGGGTGTCTCCGTCGCGCACGGTCTCAACGCCGTTGTCTGCGAGGCGACGCTCCCAGAAGTCGATCGCCGCGGGCGAGCCGACGCGGTGGACGATCCGGTGGACCATCCCGGCGCCGGGGCGCCCGGGAACGGCGCCCGGGTACTCGAAGAAGGTCAGGTCCGCCCCGGGCAGGGCGTTCTCGTCGCCGTAGAAGAGGTGGTAGACGCCGGGGTCGTCCTGGTTGACCGTCTTGGCGGTAAGCCGCAGGCCGAGTACGCGCGTGTAGAAGTCGAGGTTGCGGGGTGCGTCGCCGGTGATCGCCGTGATGTGGTGAATGCCGTCGAGCTTCATGCGCGGCTACTGCCGCGGCAGGGCGGTGACGGGGCCGGTGAGGCTCACCTTCAGCCTGTCGCCCGGGTGGCAGGCCGGGAAGCCGAGGTTGCGGCTGTGGACCCGCTGGCCGTCCTCGAGCTCGAGGGTGACGAGCTGGTCGTGGCCGTAGTAGACGCGGTCGATGACGATTCCCTCATGGCCGTCACCGTCCTCGGAGGTCGTGATCGACTCGGGACGGATCAGCACGTCGACCGGTCCCTGCAGGGACTCGTCGACCTCGGCCTCGCCGAGCAGGCAGGAGGCGCGGCCGCCTGCGGCCTCGCCGGGGAGGATGTCGATCTCGCCCAGGAAGGAGGCGACCCAGTGGCTGGCCGGCCGGCCGTAGATCTCCTCGGGAGTGCCGAACTGCTCGATCCGGCCGTGGTTCATCACGGCGACGGTGTCGGCGAAGCTCAGCGCCTCCTCCTGGTCGTGGGTGACGAGGATCGCGGCGACCCCGGCGCCGCGCAGGATCTCGCGCACCTCGCCGCGGACCTGCTCGCGCATCGAGGCGTCCAGGCCGGAGAACGGCTCGTCGAGAAGCACGACCGAAGGGGTGGGGGCGAGCGCGCGCGCCAGGGCCACTCGCTGCTGCTGGCCGCCGGATAGCTCGTCGGGGCGGCGGTCGCCGAGGCCGTCGAGCCCGACCAGCTTCATGACCTTCGCAACGCGGTCGCGGTCGGGGCGCCGGCCGAGGGCGTAGCCGACGTTCTGCTCGACGGTCATGTGGGGGAAGAGGGCGTAGTCCTGGAAGACCATTGCAACGCTGCGGCGCTCCGGCGAGGTGAAGCCTTCCGGCGAGGCGACGAGGTTGCCGGCGACCTCGACGGTGCCGGCGTCCGGGCGCTCGAAGCCGGCGAAGAGGCGCAGCAGCGTGGTCTTGCCGCAGCCACTGGGGCCAAGCAGGGCGGCGATCTCACCGGCGTGGAGGGTGAGGTCGACGTCGTCGACCGCGCGGACCTCGTCGAAGTCCTTGCGCAGGCCCTGCGCCCGGACGATCTCCGCCCGCTCGCCGGCGCCGCCGATCGAACAGGCGGCGACCTTTTCCGCTACTGAGTTCACGCCCTCAATTGTCGCAATATCGGTCATCGTTCACGGCCCACCAGCAGCCAGACGCCCGGCGCGGTCACCAGGAGTAGTACGAGCGCCGGGATGGCCCCGCTCTCGAAGAAGGCGCGCGTCGACTCCTGCCAGATCACCAGTGGCAGGGTGCTGAACTCGATCGGGGAGAGGAGAACGACGACCGGCAGCTCCTTGATCGCCGCGACGAAGACCAGGGCGGCCCCGGCGAGGATGCCGGCCCGGGTGAGCGGGATGCCGATGGTGGCCAGCACTCCCAGGGGCGAGCGACCGGAGCCGCGGGCGGCCTCCTCCAGGCGGGGCGGCAGCTGCAGGACGGCGGCCCGGGTCGCCGTGATGGCCAGCGGCAGGCAGACGATCACCATGGCGATCACCGTCATGGGGAGGGTCTGGTAGAGGAACGGCACCAGGCGGATGCCGATGAAGACGATGGCCAGGGCGACGACGATCCCGGGAAGCGCGTAGCCGGTGGTGGTCAGCGTGTCGACCACCCGCGAGAGCCTTCCCGGGGTGCGGGCTCCCAGCCAGGCGACCGGAAGGGCGGCCAGTGCCGCGACCGCGGCGGTCAGCGTGGCGAGGAGGATCGAGTTGGCCGCGGCGGTGATCACCTGCTGCCAGTCGGTCGAGCCGGCGACGCTCTGGGCCGACCAGTAGACGAGCATCCCGACCGGAAGCACGAAAGAGAAGAGCGCGACGACGGCGCAGAAGGCGACCGCCGGCCAGCGCCAGCGGCCCAGGGCGACCGGGCGCGTCGGCCGGATGCTTCCCGGGCCGACCCGGTGGTAGGAGCGCGAGCGGCGTACCCGGCTCTCGACCAGGAGGAGCAGGAGCATCACGACCACCAGCACGCCGGCCAGCGCGGCGGCGCCTGTCCGGTCGAAGCTGGCCCGGTAGGACTGGTAGATGACTCGCGTGAAGGAGTCGAAGCGCAGGATCGAGACCGCGCCGAAGTCGGCCAGGGCGTAGAGGGAGACCAGCAGGGCTCCGGCGCCGATGGCGGGTATCAGCTGGGGGAGGATCAC
>JAUMBN010000119.1:0-4025 GCA_032119675.1 Solirubrobacteraceae bacterium
CTCTATCGTGACCCCCGATGGCACCCCAGTACATCTTCACCATGCAGCGCCTGACCAAGGAGTTTCCGCCCGACCGGACGGTGCTCAAGGACGTCTCGCTCTCCTTCTACCCGGGGGCGAAGATCGGGGTGCTCGGCTACAACGGCGCCGGCAAGTCGACGGTCCTAAAGATCATGGCCGGGGAGGAGAAGGAGTACCGGGGCGACGCCGACCTGGCCGAGGGCGCGACGGTCGGGCTGCTCGAGCAGGAGCCGCAGCTCGACGAGTCCAAGGACGTCAAGGGCAACGTCGAGGACGGCGTGGCCGAGACCAAGGCGCTGCTCGACCGCTTCAACGAGCTGGCCGCCAACTACTCCGACGAGACGGCAGACGAGTTCGCCGCGCTGCAGGCCCAGATCGACGCCGCCGACGCGTGGAACCTGGACACCCAGCTCGAATACGCGATGGACGCCCTGCGGCTGCCGCCGGCCGACGCCGACGTCGGCAAGCTCTCCGGCGGGGAGCGGCGCCGGGTCGCCCTCTGCCGCCTGCTGCTCAGCAGGCCCGACCTCCTCCTGCTCGACGAGCCGACCAACCACCTCGACGCCGAGTCGGTCGCCTGGCTGGAGCGCCACCTGGCCGAGTACGAAGGCGCGGTGGTCGCCGTCACCCACGACCGCTACTTCCTCGACAATGTCGCCGGCTGGATTCTCGAGCTCGACCGCGGCCGCGGCCTGCCCTACGAGGGCAACTACTCGAGCTGGCTGGAGCAGAAGCAGGCCCGGCTCGCCCAGGAGGAGAAGCAGGAGAAGGCCCGGCAGCGGACGATCGCCTCGGAGCTCGAGTGGGTGCGCGAGAACCCAAAGGGACGGCGCAAGAAGGCCAAGGCGCGGCTGGCCAACTATGAGGAGCTGGTCGCCCGGGAGTCAGAGGTCCAGCTCGACCAGGTCCAGATCCACATCCCCGCCGGCCCCCGCCTGGGCGACGTGGTCGTGGAGGCCGACGGCCTGGGCAAGGGCTTCGGGGACCGGCTGCTGATCGAGGACCTCTCCTTCTCCCTTCCCCGCGGCGGGATCGTCGGCGTGATCGGGCCCAACGGCGCCGGCAAGACCACGCTCTTCCGGATGATCACCGGCGACGAGAAGCCCGACTCCGGCGAGCTGCGGGTCGGCGAGACGGTCGAGCTGGCCTACGTCGACCAGAGCCGCGACGCCCTCGACGCCGACAAGACGGTCTGGGAGGAGATCAGCGGCGGCGACGACGAGATCGAGGTCGGAGAGCAGAAGGTCAATTCCCGCAAGTACGTCAGCTCATTCAACTTCAAGGGCTCAGACCAGCAGAAGAAGGTCGGTGACCTCTCCGGCGGGGAGCGCAACCGGGTCCACCTGGCCAAGCTCCTGCGCCGAGGCGGCAACCTGCTGCTCCTCGACGAGCCGACCAACGACCTCGACGTCGACACCCTCCGCGCCCTGGAAGAGGCGCTGCTGAGCTTCGGGGGCTGCGCCGTGGTCATCAGCCACGACCGCTGGTTCCTGGACCGCGTGGCCACCCACGTCCTGGCCTTCGAGGGCGACTCGCAGGTGACCTGGTTCGAGGGCAACTTCGAGGCCTACGAGGAGCATCGCCGCGAGCTGCTCGGCGACGAGGCCGACCGGCCCCACCGCATCACCTACAAGAAGCTGACCCGCGGCTGAGCTGCCCGGGCCCTTGTTCGGGCGCCGGCCGGCGAACCCCTAGCCCAGGCGCCGCAGCGCATCGGGCAGCTCGTGGAGCGACTCGATCACCTCGTCGGCGTCGGCCAGCTCGTCGGCCGTCTGCGGGCCGGTGGGAACGCAGATCACGCGCACGCCATCGGCGCGCGCACAGGCGATGTCGCGGGTGGTGTCGCCGATCACGACCGTCGTCTCGCGCGGCCAGGGGTCGCCGCCGTTCCAGGCCGCCGCCCGTTCGCGGGCGATCGGGGGAAGGTCGGGGCGGTGGGCGCTGTCGCAGGCAAAGCCCCCCTGGCCCTCGGCGAAGTGGTGGCCGATCCCGGCCAGCTCCAGCTTGCGGCGGCCGATCTCCTGGACATTCCCGGTGACCAGCGAAAGGCGCCGCTCCTCGTCGGCCGAAAGCTCGTCGAGGGCATCCACCGCGCCCGGGGCCAGGAAGCCGCTGAGGTCGTCGGGCTTCAGGCGCTCGTAGTGGGCCACGAGCGTGGGCACCAGTTCGCCGATCCGCTCGTCGATCCGGGCGTCGTCGACCCCTGCGCCTGCGAGCAGCGTGCGGACGATCTCGGGGTCGGTCCGGCCGCCGGTCGGCACCTTCACCCCGCTCGTATCCACGCCCCAGATGTCGCTGGTGGTCTCGTGCATCGCCTGGGCGTGCTCAGCGGCGGCCCGCATCAGCAGGGTCCCGTCGATGTCGAAGAGGAGCAGCACGCTCCGCGGCCTCAGCGCTCGAAGGTGGCGTCGGCCGGGATCCGCATCGCGAAGGCGGCCAGGAGCTTCGCCGTGTTCTCGATGTCGTCGACCTGCACCACCTCGACCGGGGAGTGCATGTAGCGCAGCGGTACGGACACCAGGCCGGTCGGTACGCCGCCGCGCGAGACGTGGATCGCGTCGGCGTCGGTGCCGGTGCTGCGGGCCGAGGCCGAGAGCGTGTAGGGAATCTTCTCCGCCTCGGCGGCCTCGATCAGCATCTCGCTGACCCGCGGGTGGATGTTGGTCCCCCGCTCGATCACCGGCCCCGACCCGAACGGGTGCTTGCCGAGCTCGCTCTCGCTGATCCCGGGAGCGTCGGTGGCGTGGGTGACGTCGATCGCCACGGCAAGGTCGGGACGCAGCGAGTAGGCGGTCGTCCGGGCGCCGTTGAGGCCGGTCTCCTCCTGGACGCCCGCCACCGCGAAGACGTCCCCCGGAGCGCCTCCCTGTTCGGCGACCAGGCGGGCCGCCTCGTAGGAGACGTAGCTGCCGATCCGGTTGTCCATCGAGCGCGAGGCCACGCGGCCGGCCTGGAGCTCGACCGGCTCGCCGGCGATCACCGCGGTATCGCCCACGCGCACCAGCTCCGAGGCGGCCTCGCCGTCGGCAGCCCCGATATCGACGTGCATCTCCTTCATCTCGGGGACCTTCTTGCGCGCGTCGGCGTCGAGGAGGTGGATCGGCTTCTTGCCCACGACGCCGGGGACCGGCCCGCCGGCGGTCGCCACGACCACCCGCTGGCCGACGAGGACCTGCGGGTCCCAGCCACCGACCCCGGTGAAGCGCAGGAAGCCGCTCTCCTCGATGTGGGTGACGATCAGGCCGATCTCGTCGATGTGGCCGACGAGGGCAAGCGAGGGCCCGCCGGCGGTGCCCGGCACGAGGGCGACCGAGCTGCCCATCACGTCGGAGCGCACGTCGTCGGAGTAGGCGCCGGCCGCCTCGCGCCAGGCGGCCGCCGGGTCGGACTCGTAACCGGAGGGCCCGTGGGCGGTCAGGAGGGTCTGGAGAACCGGCGGAATCGTCATTGCGGCGAGGTTATCGCCCGCGTGATGGCCAACTGCGGCACAATGGGGGAAGATCCGACGGCCATAAAGGCCTAATCCCAATCGGGTTTACGCTATTTTGCCCCGGACAACGACCGCAAGGAGCAAGACCAAGCCATGAGCGAGAAGAAGCATCGCGCCGAGACCATCGCCCTCCACGGCGGGCAGGAGCCCGACCCGACAACCAACTCGCGGGCGGTCCCGATCTACCAGACGACCTCATACGTCTTCGACGACACCCAGCACGCCGCCGACCTCTTCGCACTGGCCGTGCCGGGCAACATCTACACGCGGATCATGAACCCGACCTGGGACGTGCTCGAGCAGCGGCTCACCGAGCTCGAGGGCGGTGTCGGCGCTGTGGTGCTGGCCTCCGGCCAGGCGGCGGTCACCTACTCGATCCTCAACATCGCCCAGGCCGGGGACAACATCATCTCGGTCAGCCAGCTCTACGGCGGCACCTACAACCTCTTCGCCCACACCCTCCCCCAGTACGGGATCGAGGTTCGCTGGGCCGACGCGGACGACCCGGGCGCCG
>JAUMBN010000120.1:0-32147 GCA_032119675.1 Solirubrobacteraceae bacterium
ACGATCACGCCACTCGCCCGTGCGTCCGGGTTGGCCTTCAGGTCGGCGAGCTCGGCAACGACGAGGAGGGTTTCGAGGAGGCTGTCAATCCCCTCTCCCGACCTGGCCGAGACGTCGACGTACTCGGTATCGCCACCCCATTCGGCCGGCTGCAGCTTGCGCTCAGTCAACTCCGTGCGCACGCGGGTCGGATCCGCGCCTTCCTTGTCGATCTTGTTGACGGCGACGACGATCGGCACTCCGGCGGCCCGGGCATGGTCGATCGCCTCGTCGGTCTGGGGTTTCGGGCCGTCATCGGCGGCGACGACGATGACGGCGACATCGGTGACCTGCGCCCCACGGGCACGCATGGCGGTGAATGCCTGGTGGCCCGGCGTATCGAGGAATGTGATCGAGTTTCCGTCGTGGTGGACCTGGTAGGCGCCGATGTGCTGCGTGATACCTCCAGCCTCGCCGGCCACGACCTCCGTCTCGCGGATCGCGTCGAGCAACGAGGTCTTCCCGTGGTCGACGTGCCCCATCACCGTGATCACCGGGGGACGCTCGACAAGATCGGCTTCTGAGTCGTCGAAGACAATCTCCTCGGCTGCCTCCTCCGCAGCGGAGACGATCTCGATCTCCTTGCTGAAGGTTTCGGCCAGCACGAGGACCGCTTCGTCCGAGAGTGTCTGGGTGAGAGTTGCCATCTCACCCATTCCCATGAGCTCCTTGATCACATCGGGGACCGGTACGCCCAGGTACTCGGCGACGTCCTTGACGGTTGACCCTGAATTGACGCGGATTACGTCAGTGGCGCTCTGCGCCGAGGTGTCGAGAGGCTCAAGCGGGGTGTCATCAAGCCGCCTTCGGCCACGCCTGCGCGGCCGCCTCTGCGGGAATCCCCCGGGAGGCGGCGGGCCCCCAGGCCTCCGGGAGGCCTGGGAGTCGATTACGACTCGTCGCTTGCCGCCGGGGAGGGCACCCGGCTTCGGTCCTTCCTGCCGCTTGGGCTTTTCCGGCTGGGCGATGATCTTGGGGCCAAGCTGCTCGCCCTGGCTGGCCGGCGGCGTCTTCGGCTGCTCACGCTTCTCTTCCTTCGCCTTGGGCTCGGCAGCGGGCTTTGCCTCGGGCTGCTCGGCGCGCGGCTTGGGAGGCGGTGGTCCCGCCTTGGCCCGTTCGGCGCCCGTCGGCTTTGGTGCAGGCGGGAGCGTCGGCTCCCGGCCCGCGCCCTTTGCGCTGGGAGTCGCAGGCCCCGTGGCATCGGGCTCGAAAACGCGCTGATCGGGCTCTGCGGGCTTCTCGGCAGGGGCCGGCGGCCTGGTTGGTGCCTGCGCGGCGGCGGGCTTGCCTGGCCTGCTCGCCTTACCCGTGGATGGAGCCTCCCCCTTCAGGACCCGGAGCGCGACGTCCTCGTCGATGCTTGAAGCGGCTGCGGTTACCTCGTAACCGGCAGCAACCAGCGCTTCGAGGACCTCCTTGCTCGAAAGGTTCTGTTCCTTGGCGATTTCGTGTACGCGCTTGTTGGCCATCAGCTATCTGGATCCTAGGCCGATGCCGGTGACGGCAGGGGCAGTTTTCCGGGGATCAGGACGTCTCTTCTTCGGCGGGGTCTTCTCCCGTGTCGGCTTCGGGGGTGTCGGCATCCGCTGACTCGGCCTCTTCTCCTTCATCGGCATCCACAGATTCTTCCGCGGAAACTCCGTCCTCTCCAGTCTCTCCCTCTTCGGTGTCGGCACCGTTCCCTTCACCGGCTCCGTCCGGGGACTCATCGGCCTGGGGCCCACCTTCCTCCTCGGCCAGCGCGGCCGCAGCGGCCTCTTCCTCGGCGGCCGCAGCAGCAGCGGCCTCCTCGGCTGCCTTACGGGCCTCCTCCTCAGCGAGGGCGGCCGAGACCCTCTCCTCGATGTCGGCGATTCGCGCAGAGAACTTGCCCTCGTCGAAGCCGTCGGAGGCAAATTCCTCAACCTCCTCTTCGGTGAGTTCGGCCACTAGCGCCACGGAGTTGCCCTGGAAGCGACCGAGGGCGACGTGGGCCGGGAGACCGCAGTACGAGGTACCTGGAAGGGCAGCATTGGGACAGCGGCGGCCGTTGGAGAGCACCGCGAGACACCGGCCCCCTACCTCCTCGACCTCACCCTCTTCGGCACCGCCTTCACTGGCGAACTCGGTCTCCGAACGGATATCGATCCGCCAGCCGGTGAGGCGGGCGGCAAGCCGGGCGTTCTGGCCTTCGCGCCCAATCGCCAGCGCCAGCTGGTCGTCAGGGACGATCACCGTCGCCTGCCGGGCCTCGTCGTCGACGAGAACCTCCCGCACCCTTGCCGGTGAGAGCGCCTTCGCGACGAACCGTGCGGGCTCGTCGTTGTAAGGGATGATGTCGATCTTCTCCCCTCTCAGCTCCGAAACGACCATGCGCACGCGCGATCCTCTTGGCCCAACGCAGGCTCCCACCGGGTCAACGCCGTCGGCGTAGGAGACAACGGCAATCTTGGACCGGTAGCCCGGTTCGCGGGCAACATTGGCAACCTCGACCAGGCCGTCGGCGATCTCCGGCACCTCAAGCTCGAACAGGGCCTTGATCAGCTCGGGGTCGCGGCGACTGAGGATGATCGAGGGTCCCTTGGTCGAGTCGGAAACTTCCTTGATCACCGCCTTCACGCGCTGGCCGTGGTCGTAGCGCTCACCGTCGACCTGCTCGGATCGCGGAAGCAGTGCTTCGACGCGACCACCGACGCCCAGCTGGACCAGGGTGTAGCGCGAGTCGGACTGCTGGACGATGCCGTTGATCAGTTCGCCGACGCGGTCCTGGTACTCCTCGAACATGATGTCGCGTTCCGCCTCGCGGACGCGCTGAAGGATGACCTGCTTCGCGGTCTGGGCGGCGATTCGCCCGAAGTCGTCGGGCGTGACGTCCCGCTCCTCGATCTGGTCCCGGTGCTCGGCAAACTTCTCCTGCGTGATCTCCGGCTCCTCCGGCTCGACGAACTCGCCGGTGTCAGGGTCGAGGTAGGTCCCCTCGTCAATCGCTTCAACGATCAGCTGGGCCTCGAGGCGCTCGGGAACGATCAACTCAATAACCCGGTAGTCGCCGGTCTGCGGGTCTAGCTGGACGCGGGCATACTTGACCGCCGTCGGCTGCTTCATATACGCCGAAAGCAGCGCATCCTCCAGTGCGGCGATCAGCCGGTCCGGACTGATCCCCTTCTCGTTGGCCAAGGCGGTCATCGCCTCGATGATCTCGGTGGACATGCTGGTTACTCCTCGATCAGGTTTGCTCGTTTGATCTGCTCGTATGGAATCGTGGCCACGCCCTCGGGGCTGCTGACCGTGACGTCGCTGTCGCCGGCGGCGGTTATCTCGCCCGTGAGTGAGTCGCCCCCGCCGGCAAGCCTCAGCTTCGCGCGGCGGCCCGTGAACCGCCGGTAGTGCGAGGGACGAGTGAGTGGGCGGCGGGTGCCAGGCGAAGAGACCTCGAGCGCGTAGCGATCGCGAAGCTCCGCCAGGTCGCCTGTCACCGCCTCACACAGGTCGAGTGTGACGCCTTCTGGGTGGTCGATGGTGACACGCAGCTTCCCCGCGCCCGACGGCTCTACGAGGATGACCTCGACCTCCGGCTGGGTGCCCGAAAGCCTTCTTTCTATGTGTTCCTGGAGGTCCGCGGTCATGGTTTTGGGGCAAAAAAAAGTGGGCGTTCGCCCACTTCCGGTCCTGCCCGGGCGGTTGCCCGCCCTTCGAAAGCTGTGGTCGAAAGATAGCAGCGGGCGGCGTGCCCGTGGTAGATCCGGTTGTCCCTGAACCGCTAGGCCGCGAGGCGCCGTGAAGCGTTGCGGTAGGCGATGTAGTCGCCCCGCTCAGGCCTGAGACAGGCGGCTATGGCCAGCGGCTGGCATGCCTCGGTGTGCTGGCCGAGCTTCTGCAACGAGCGACCCAGGCAGAAGAGCGCGTAGTCGTTCACCGGAGAGATCTCGACGACCGCCTGGAATTCGCCGACGGCGTCGCGGTAGCGCTGCGCGCCGAAGTAAGCGCGCCCGAGAGCCTCTCGGACCGAAGCCTTCGCCGGGTCGAAGTCCCGCGCCCGCGCCAGGGGGAGGATTGCGGCATGGTGGTTGCCGCCTTCAAGCAGCTCGCAGCCCGAGCGATAGTCCTCGTATGCGTCGGTGGAGGCCACGCTTGAAGCGTAGCGGCGCTTCACGCCTCTGTGCGCCGTCGCGGCCCGACCAGGCCCGAGCAGAAGGCAAGGATCCCGTCGGCGATCTCGGGCTTTGAGGCCTTGGGCAGGTGAACGGTCCGATCCCGGCCGATGATCGTCACCTCGTTCGTGACGCTTTCGAAACCGATGTCTGCACGGGAGACGTCGTTTACGACGATCGCGTCGACGCCCTTGCGATCGAGCTTCTCCCGGGCGCGGTCCTCGGCACCATCCCCGTGCTCGGCAGCGAAACCAACTATCACCTGTCCCTCCCGGCGGACGGCGGCCAGGCCGGCCAGCACGTCTTCGGTCGCCAGGAGTTCGAGGGTCATGCCCTCGCCGGAGCGCGGCAGCTTGCCGTCGACGGCCGGGCCGCTCCGGTAATCCGAGACAGCGGCGGCCATCAGGAGGAGGTCGCAGCCCGGAAAGTGCTGGGCGCACGCCGATGCCATGTCAGAGGTGCTCTCCACCGTTACCAGCTCCGCCCCGGCGGGCGCCTCGAGGCTCGTGTTTGCCGCGACGAGCGTGACCTGTGCCCCGAGGTTGAGCGCCGCCTGCGCAAGGGCAAAACCCATGCGACCCGATGAGCGGTTGCCTATGTACCGGACGCCGTCGATCGGCTCCCGGGTGCCGCCTGCCGTCACAAGGACACGCAGGCCGTCCCAGGGTCGCGGGCCTGCAGGCACCTGCGCCTCTGCTGCATCGAGGATGCGCGCCGGCTCGGCAAGCCTGCCCTCGCCCCACTCACCGCGGCTGGCCAGCGACCCTTCCCCCGGCTCGACGACGACTGCGCCCCTTCCCGACAGTGTCTTGACGTTGGCCCGGGTGGCTGGGTGACGCCACATATTGTGGTTCATGGCCGGGGCAATCACCAGGGGACAGGTTGACGCCAGCGCACAGCTCGTCAAGAGGTTGTCGGCCAGTCCGCCGGCCAGCTTGGCGATCGTGTTTGCCGTGGCCGGAGCAACTACGAATACATCGGCGTTGCGCACGAGCTCAAGGTGGTTCAACGGGTTGTGGCCCGGGGACTCCTGTCCGGGGAAGGCCCCACGTGCGGGATCGCTCTCCCACTCGCTGGTGAGCACCGGTGCGCCGGTCAACGCTTCGAAGGAAGCCTGGCCGACGAAGCGGGTGGAGGATTCGGTCTGCACGACGCGGACCGAGTGCCCTGCGGCCGTTGCCAGGCGAACGAACTCAAGCGCCTTGTAGGCGGCAATTCCTCCGGTGACGCCTAGGAGAATCCGGGCCATGGCAGGCTCCGGCAGAGAGCCTCGGGGCTCAGTCCGGGTAGCTGTACTTGACCTTACCCTCGGCAATCTCCTCGAGGGCAATGGTCAGGTAGTTGTTCGAGGTCGAGGGCACCATCGGCGGGACGAACTCCTCGAAAGTGCCCTCGCCCAGGGCGTGGTAGTAGCTGTTGATCTGCCGCGCCCGCTTGGCGGCGACAATCACAGTGGCGTAGTTGGAGTCGACCTCTTCGAGAAGCGTGTCGATACGGGGCGAAATCATGAGCCTGAGTCTACCCCTTCTTCGAGAGCGCCCCGGACGATGCCTTCCAGCTCATCGGTCGCGCGGGCCAGGTCGTCGTTGACCACCACCCGCCCGAATTCTCCCTGGGCCTCCATCTCACCCTGCGCGGCCTTGAGGCGCCTGTCGATCGTCACCACGGAGTCTGTTCCCCGTTTCTCCAGGCGCTCCCGGAGGTCCGCCGCCGAAGGCGGGGCGATGAACACCTGGAGGGCGTCGGGCAGCGTCTCGCGGATCTGGCGCGCGCCCTGGACCTCGATCTCGAGAAGTACGGCCTCATCGGCCGGACCGCTGACCAGCTGGTCGCGGAGCGTGCCGTAGCGCTCGCCGGCATAGTCGGCATGCTCCACGAACGCGTTGGCATCGACCAGCTTGGCGAACCTCTCGCGGTCGAGGAAGAAGTAGTCGACCCCGTCCGCCTCCCCGGGCCTGGGTTTCCTGGTGGTTGCCGAGATGCTGAGCCGCAGCCCGCCCAGACGGTCCCGCAGCGCACCAATCAGAGTCCCCTTCCCGACCCCGGAGGGCCCCGTGATCACGACGACCAGCGCCATCGGCGGCAGGTTAGGCGATGATCCGGCGCTAGCCGATGCGGGCGCGGAGCAGGGCGACGAGCTCCGTGCGCTGGCGGTCGGAGAGTCCGCCGATGGTCTTGCTGGGGGAGATCCGGACCTGCTGCAGGACCTTGTTGGCCTTGACCCGCCCGTACTTCGGCACGGCGAGCAGCATGTCGAAGACCTTCGCCGTCTCCACGTAGTCGGGAGGTGACTCAAGGAGCTGGTCGATCCGGGCCTTGCCCGAGCGCAGGTCCCGCTTGAGCTGGGCTCGCCTGGTGCGGATGTGGTTGGCCCTTTCGAGCGCCTCCATCCTCTGGGTCTGTGACCTTCCGGGTGTCGCTGAGGTGCCGCTGGTCTTGCTGTCGGTCGCCGGGGTCACGGAGCGGCAACCATACACATTCATCAGGGAGCGATGCCGGTAACGCGCGAATCCGGCTGGACCTCAAGTTGAGGTCTACGGTGGCCGGCGGGCCAGTTCGATGTGTGGCTGATCGACTCTCAGGAGAGTGCGGCAGCAATCGACGCGGCGGCGAGCGGGTCGCGGAAGCTCTCGGTTCCAACAGCGACCAGGGTTGCGCCCGCGTCGAGGAACTGCCGGGCATGCTCGCTGCGCGAGATGCCGCCCATTCCTACGACCGGCAGCCCGGTGGCCGAGGCAACGGCTTCGACCTGCGAGAGCGCCACCGGCCGGATCGCGGGCCCCGACAGGCCGCCCCGGACGGCACCCAGCCAGGGCTCCGCCGGCCGCTCAGGGTGAGGTGCCCAGGCCCTGAGCGTGTTGACCAGCGAGACGGCATCTGCCCCCGCGCTCTCGGCCGCACGGGCAATCTCGGCCACGTCCGTCACGTTCGGTGTGAGCTTGACGATCAGCGGCTTGGACAGCCGTGGCCTGACAGCGCCCAGGAGCCCCTCCAGCTCGCCCGGATCGGAGCCTATGTCCAGGCCGGTCTTCACGTTCGGGCAGGAAACATTCAGCTCGATGGCTGCGATCTGCGCTTCGGTGTCGACACGGTCAAACAGCTCCCCGACCTCATCGGCCGACGACCCCATGACGTTGGTGAAAAGCGGGACCCCAAGCCTGGCGAGCTCCGGCAGGTCGTGCTCGAGGTATCCAGCGACCCCCGGTCCCGGAAGGCCGATCGAGTTGATCATCCCCGCAGGAGTCTCGTAGAGCCGCGGCGGCGGGTTGCCCGCCCGGGGCTCGAGGGTGATGGTCTTGGAGACGAAGGCGGCAAACGGAAAGCGCTCACGGATCGCTTCGCCGAAGGCCTGGACGGCGGCCATCAGGTCAAACGTGCCCGATCCGTTGACGACGGGGTGCCGCAGGGAGATCCCGCAAAACTCGACCTGGCTCATCCGTAGGCGACCTGCCATTCGTCGTCGAGCAGCCCGCCGTCGAGCACCGGGCCGTCAACGCAGAGCCGGGAGTAGCCCCCGGCGGCCATCGGGACGACGCAGCCGTAGCAGGCCCCAAAGCCGCAGGCCATCCCGGACTCAAGGGCCAGCTGCGAGCCAACGCCGCGTTCGAGGCAGAGCTCCCTCACCGCCCCCAGCATGGCCGGCGGCCCACACGCGTAAACCTCCGCGTCCGGCAGTTCCTCAACCATTCCGGCGAGCAGCTCTACGGCGTTTCCCCTATGGCCCATGCTCCCGTCGTCGGTAGCGACCTGGGCACCGGGAATCAGCCGGGACACCTCGGCGTGGGCTCCGTCGCGAAAACCCAGGGCGTAGTGCGCGCCCTCTCCCAGCATCCGGGCCAGCATCACCATCGGCGCCACGCCGATCCCGCCGGCGCACACCACCGGCTCGCAGTCCTCTCGCGCCCGAAATCCTCGGCCCAGGGGCCCGAGGACGAGCAGGCCCTCGCCCGGAGCGGCCGAGCAGAGTTCCCCGGAGCCCGGTCCGACGTCCTCGAGCATGAACTCGAGCCTTCCTTCGTTGGCATTCATCACCGAGATGGCGCGGGGCAGGTACGGGCGCTCGTCTACGCCTCCTCCCCAGCGATCGGCAAGGGCGAGCATGTAGAACTGGCCCGGTGCAGGGCAGGGGCCGTCGGGATCGTCCGCGGCGATCACCACGTAGGACCCAACCTCCCGGCGCTCGGCCACCGTGAGCCGGCGGCGCTGTGGCGGAGCCGGGCCGTATCGCCCCTCCGCGGGAAGTCCCCCGCTCATGCGGCGCTCTCCACGGCGCCCGGTTCTCGGTGGAGCTCCTGGAGCGAGAGCACCTCGGCCGATCCCTGGCGCGCGGCGACGATTGCTCTGACCGCGGCCAGGCCTCCGGAGAGCGTCGTCAGGCAGGGAATTCCCCGCGCGACGGCGGCCCGGCGGATCTGCCAGCCATCGGTCCTGGCGCCCGAGCCTGTTGGGGTGTTGACCACGAGGGTGACGTCGCCGCTCTCGATCATGTCGACCACGTTCGGGGAGCCTTCCCCGATCTTCTTGAGCTCCTCTGCGGGAACACCCATGCGCTCCAGCGCCTCGCGTGTCCCGCTGGTGGCGACGATCCGGAAGCCGAGGTCGTGGAGGGTCTGCCCGATCGCCACCGCCCCCGCCTTGTCCGAGTCGGTCACGGTTATGAAGGCGCAGCCGCCGTCGGGCAGGCGTGCGCCGGCTGCAGCCTGCGCCTTGGCAAACGCCGTCGGAAAGTCCCGCGCCACTCCCATGACCTCTCCGGTGGAGCGCATCTCCGGCCCCAGGAGCGCATCGGCACCGTCGAAGCGGTCGAACGGCATCACCGCTTCCTTGACCGAGACATGGTCGTGGCCCATCGGGTTATCCGGGAGTCCAAGCTCCGCAATTGCTTCCCCGAGCATGATCCGGCAGGCCATCTTGGCCAGGGGCACCCCAATAGCCTTGCTGACGAAAGGAACCGTGCGGGAGGCACGCGGGTTGGCCTCGATGACGTAGAGCTCCGCCCCGTAGACGGCAAACTGCACGTTGCAGAGCCCGATGACGCCCAGCTTCAGGGCCAATCCGGCGGCCTGAGTGCGAATCCGCTCGAGCATCTCCGGCCCCAGGGAATGGGGAGGCAGCACGCAGGCGCTGTCGCCGCTGTGGATCCCGGCTTCCTCAACGTGCTGCATGATGCCCCCGACCCACGCCTCCCGGCCGTCGCAGAGGAGGTCGACGTCGACCTCGATTGCGTTTTCGAGGAACCGGTCCAGGTAGATGGCCCGCCCATCGTCATGGACATGGCGGGCGAGGTAGTCCTCCAGGCCGTCGGTGTCGTAAACGATCTCCATCGCCCTGCCGCCAAGCACGTAGCTGGGCCGCACCAGCAGTGGGAACCCGACCTCGCCGGCTGCGGCAACCGCCTCCTCCACCGTGTGGGTTTCGGCATAGGGAGGCGCCTGGTAATCCAGATCGTCGAGCAGCCTGCCGAACCGGCCACGATCCTCAGCGAGATCGATCGCTTCCACGTCGGTCCCCAGTAGCGGTACCCCTGCTTCCGCCAGCCCGGCGGCAAGCTTCAGCGGGGTCTGCCCTCCGAACTGGAGGATCACCCCCTCGGGCTTTTCCACCCGCGCGACCGCAAGGACGTCCTCGAGGGTGAGCGGTTCGAAGTAGAGCCTGTCTGAGGTGTCGTAATCGGTGGAGACCGTCTCCGGGTTGCAGTTGACCATTACTGCGTCGCGGCCCGACTCACGCACGGTCATTGCCGCGTGGACGCAGCAGTAGTCGAATTCGATGCCCTGACCGATTCGGTTGGGCCCCGCGCCGAGAATCATCACCGATGGCTTCTCCCCTCGCTCGACCTCGTCTACCGCGCCCCTGTCCCAGCCGGAGTAGAAATACGGCGTGCGGGCCTCGAACTCGGCGGCGCAGGTATCGACCGCCCTGAAGGTTCGCTCCCCTTCGAAAGGGATTTCCGGGTTCAGGGCCAGGTCCCGCAGCTCCTCGAGGAACCAGCGGTCGATGCTTGTCCGTTCGTGTACCTCGTCGACGCCTGCGCCACCGGAAAATGCCGCCATCAGGCAGTCGAACCGGTCTGCCCCGGGAACCGTCAGGGAGTCGAGCAGCTCCGAGGGCGACATCTTTGAGGTGGCCGGCGGCGAATCGAGCTCCCGGCTGCGCATCGCCTTTGCGAAGGCCTGCTTGAAAGTCCGGCCGATCGCCATGGCCTCCCCCACGCTCTTCATGTGGGTCGACAGCCTGGCGTCGGCACCCTGAAACTTCTCGAAGGCAAACCGGGGCCACTTGACGACGACATAGTCGATGGTGGGCTCGAAGCTGGCCGGCGTCACCTCGGTTATGTCGTTCGGGATCTCGTCCAGCGTGTAGCCAACGGCGAGCCGGGCGGCGATCTTGGCGATCGGAAACCCCGTTGCCTTCGAGGCCAGGGCCGATGAGCGCGAGACCCGGGGGTTCATCTCGATGACGAGGATCTCGCCGGTTTGCGCATTGACGGCGAACTGGACGTTCGAGCCACCGGTCTCCACCCCAACGGCCCGGATAACCGTGAGGGCCTGGTCGCGCAGCTGCTGGTAGAGCTCGTCGGGCAGGGTCTGCTGCGGGGCAACCGTTACCGAGTCTCCGGTGTGGACGCCCATCGGGTCGATGTTCTCGATCGAGCAGACAATCACGCAGTTGTCGGCGCCGTCACGCATCACCTCGAGTTCGAACTCGCCCCATCCGAGCACCGACTGGTCGATGAGCACCTGGCCGATCGGGGACGCCTCGAGGCCACGGGAAACGATCTCGTCAAATTCGCCGGCGCTTCGGGCGATGCCGCCGCCGCGCCCGCCGAGGGTGAAGGCGGGACGGATGATCGCGGGCAGCCCGACGGAGTCGAGGTGCGACCTGGCCTCATCGAGCGACGTCGCAATGGCGCTGGCCGGCATGCTGAGCCCGGCCGCCTCCATCGTCTCGCGGAATCGCTCGCGATCCTCGGCGCGGTCGATCGCCTCGTAGTCGGCGCCGATCAGCTCCACCCCGAAGCGCTCGAGGGTGCCGTCCTCGGCGAGTGCCTTGGCAAGGTTGAGGGCGGTCTGGCCGCCGAGGGTTGGCAGCAGCGCGTCGGGACGCTCCTTTTCGATAACCGCGGCAACCGGCCCCGGGAGCAGTGGCTCCACGTAGGTGGCGTCGGCGAACTCGGGGTCGGTCATGATTGTCGCCGGGTTGGAGTTCACCAGCACGACCTCGTAGCCCTCTTCCCGCAACACCTTGCAGGCCTGGACCCCGGAGTAGTCGAACTCGGCCGCCTGGCCTATGACGATCGGGCCTGAGCCGATGATCATGATCCGGTGGATGTCGTCCCGCCTGGGCATCAGGCGGCTCCCACCTGGTCGAGGAACCGGTCGAAGAGGTAGAGCGAGTCGTGGGGGCCGGGACCGGCCTCGGGGTGGTACTGGACGGTTGCCCCCGGAACGTCGAGAAGGCGGAGGCCCTCGACGGTCCGGTCGTAGAGGTTTACGTGGCTGAGCTCGGCGGCCCCGAAATCGGTCTCCCAGCGGACAGGCTCGTCCGCCTCGACTCGCAGTCCCCCGTCGGGCGCGGCGACGGCGAAGCCGTGGTTCTGGGAGGTGATCTCGATCCTCCCGGTCTCGAGGTCCTTGACGGGGTGGTTTGCCCCCCGATGGCCGAACGGCAGCTTGAAGGTCTCGAGCCCCAGCGCCCGGCAGCAGAGCTGGTGCCCGAGGCAGATCCCGAATACCGGCTTCTTGCCGATCACGCCGCGAACCGTCTCGACCACGTAGCCAAGCGCGGCAGGGTCTCCCGGTCCATTGGCCAGGAAGACCGCGTCGGGATCGCCAGCCAGCAGATCTTCTGCGGTTACGTCAGGCGGATGGAGGTCGAGCTGTACTCCCCGCTGGACCATCTGTTCGACGATCGAGCGCTTGATGCCGGTGTCGATCGCTGCCACGCGCGGCCCGCTCCCGCCAGCACCCTCGTGCACGACGGTCCGGGTTCCCACCGCCTTTGCCAGGTCGCGGCCATTCATCGGCGGCTCGGCTTCGACAAGGCCGCGAGCGGTCTCCTCGTCGTCGGCGGCGAAGATTCCCCCGCGCATCGAGCCACGACTGCGCAGGTGGCGCACGAGCGAGCGGGTGTCGACGCCGGTGATTGCCGGCACGCCGCCGGCCGCAAGCCAGTCGAGCCACCCCTGCTCGGCTGCCGGTGCGTCATCACGGTTTACCGCCTCCCGCATCACCACTCCGCTGACGTGAATGCGGTCGCTCTCCATAGCCGCGGCGCTGACGCCGTAGTTGCCAATGAGCGGATAGGTGAATGCCAGGACCTGCCCGGCAAAGGATGGGTCGGTCACCGACTCCTGGTAGCCGCTCATCCCCGTCGTGAAGACCATCTCGCCACAGCCGTGCTGCTCGGCCCCGCAGAGCTCGCCCTCGAAGCGGGTTCCGTCCTCGAGCAGAACGAACCCCGGCCGGCTCACTTGATCATCTCCTGAAATTCCCTGAAGCCGTCGGCGCCCGAAGAGCCAAGTAGCTCAAAGCCCACAGCCTCCACCGTCGTGGGCGCCACGCCCGACAGGGCCATCCTGGCTATTGCGGCCTCCCGGTCGGCCGGCGCTCTCGACCCGGTGGCGTCGGCCACGACCTGCACCCCGATGCCCTTTGCGACGAGGTCGAGGGCCGTCTGCTGGACGCAGACGTGGGTCTCGACCCCGCAGATCACCGCGTGAGGCCGTCCCCCGAGGTCGAAGCCGCTTGCCCCGGTTGCGGGGAAGGAGGTTTTCTCGAGCGGCTCGAACGGCTCCAGTTCACTGGCGACCTGAGGGACGGTGGATCCCAGGCCGCGCGGGTACTGCTCCGTGGTGACTACTGGCCAGCCCAGGAGCGTCGCGGTGCGGGCAAGGATCGAGGCCCGCTCCACGATCCGGTCCCAGCCCTCTATGGCATGGGAAAAGCGTTCCTGCAGGTCGACGATCACGAGGGTCGAGTTGGCCGGAGTTATGAGTGCTGCGCCGGTCAACCCTGCATCTCCGGCTCGGGAGCAGCGCTGAGCGCAAAGCCGCGGTCGCGGTAGGCGACAGCGCCGCCGGCGATCGTCATCAGCACCCGGCCGGTGAGCCGGCGACCGCCGAAGGCGCAGTTGTCGGAGCGGCTCTCGTAACCGTCGGCGCCAACCACCCACTCGCGGTCGAGGTCGATCAGCGCCAGGTCGGCAGGCGCTCCGGGCATGATCGTGGGCGTGGCCAGCCCGAAGATCGCGGCTCCTGCGTTCATCCGCTCGAGCAGGGTCTCGAGGCTGATGAGCCCGGGCAGCACTAGCTCGTCGTAACAGGCCGCAAAGGCGCTCTCAAGGCCGGTCGTTCCCATCGGTGCCTGTTCGAAGGGGACCTCCTTCTCGTGCGGCGCGTGCGGGGCGTGATCGGTGGCTATGCAGTCGATTGTTCCGGAGCGCAGACCGTCGATCAGGGCCTGCCGGTCGGCTTCGGTCCGCAGGGGCGGGTTCATCTTCATGCGCGTGTCGAGGCTCCGAACGTCCTCGTCCGTGAAGCAGAGGTGATGGGGGCTGGCCTCGCAGGTGATCGCTATGCCGGCGGCCTTGGCCTCGGAGACGACACGGACCGAATCGGCACTGCTGAGGTGCTGTGCGTGAATGGCTCCGCCCTCGTAGCCGGCGATCAGCGCATCCCGGGCGATCATCGAGGACTCGCTGACCGACGGGATGCCGGTGACCCCCAGCTGCGCGCTGACCGCTCCTTCGTGCATCACGCCCCCGCCGGAGAGCGAGGGGTCCTCCTCATGCAGGGCCAGGACCCCGCCAACCATCCTCTGATACTGAAGCGCACGGCGAAGGACGCCCGCGCTGGTGACCGGTAGGCCGTCGTCGGTAAACCCGGCGGCGCCGAGCTCCCGCATCTCGCCCATGGCAGTGAGGCTCTCACCGCGCTGTCCGAGGGTAATCGCGCCGAGGAATCCCACGGGGATCCTGGCCTCCCGCCTGGCGCCCTCCCGCAGGGCCCCCAGAATCGAGCCGCTGTCGATCACCGGGTCGGTGTTCGGCATTGCCAGCACGGCGCTGAACCCTCCGGCAGCGGCCGCCCGGGTCCCCGTCTCCAGCTCTTCCTTGTGCTCCTGTCCGGGAACCCTCAGGTGGACGTGAGGGTCCACGAAGGCGGGGGTGAGCATCAGGCCCTCGCCGTCGACGTTCTCCCCGCCGGCAGGGGCCTCACCTCGAGCGGAGATCTGCGCGATCTCGCCCTCCCGCACGACAACGTCACGGACCTCGTCAAGCCCGGCTCTCGGGTCGACGACCCGAGCGCCACGGATGACGATGTCTCCGGCCTGTTCGGGGCCTCCTACCAGTACCGGCTCGCCAGCGAAGCTCATGCCGGTGCGCCTTCCCTGACGGGGGCGCCGGCCCTGTTGGCGGCAAGGACTTCGTATAGGACCGCCATTCGTACCACCACGCCCGCGGCTACCTGCTCGAGGATCAGCGAGCGCTCGCTGTCGGTGGCGTCGGCCGAGATCTCGACGCCCCGGTTGACCGGGCCCGGATGCATGATCAGCGCGCCCGGGGCGATGCGACGGGGGTCCACCTGGAAGAACCACGCGTACTCGCGCAGCGAGGGGACGTAGGCCTCATCCATGCGTTCGTTCTGCATCCGCAGCGCGTAGACCACATCAGCCTCCCCGACCCCATCCAGCGAGTAGGCCACCCGGGCGCCGGTGGCCTCGATATCCCGGGGCATCAGGGTCGGCGGCCCGGCAAGGGTTACGTCGGCGCCCATCTCCTGGAAGAGCCGGATGTTCGACCGGGCCACGCGCGAGTGCAGGACGTCGCCAACGATCCAGACGTTGAGGCCGTCGAGGTTTCCGAGTCGCCGGCGCAGCGTGTAGATGTCGAGCAGGGCCTGGGTCGGATGCTCGTGCTTGCCGTCGCCGGCGTTGACGATGGCGGCGTCGGTCCAGTCGGCGAGGAGGGCCGGCGCCCCGGCCCAGGGGCAGCGCACCACGATCGCGTCGGGCTGGTGGGCTGAAAGGGTCAGCACCGTGTCCTTCAGCGATTCGCCCTTCTCGGTAGAGGATCCGGACGCCGTAAAGTTGACGACGTCGGCGCTGAGCCGCTTCGCGGCGAGCTCGAACGAGCCGCGCGTGCGGGTGCTGGCCTCGTAGAAGAGGTTCAGGACCGTCCGGTTGCGGAGGGCGGGAAGCTTCTTGACATCCCTCTCCTGCGTTTCCGCAAAGGCAGAGGCGCGATCGCAGATCCGCTCAACGTCTTCCCTCGAGAGGTCTTCCGAGCTCAGCAGGTGCCTCATGCCGCGCTCCCGGCGGGAGAGCCGATCTCGACACGCTCGACGCCGTCGATCTCATGAACGCGGACGAAGACGCGTTCCTCGGGGGAGGTAGGCAGGTTCTTCCCAACGAAGTCGGGGCGGATCGGGAGCTCCCGGTGGCCCCGATCCGCTAGTACCGCGAGCTGGACGCGGTCGGGCCGGCCGTATCCGAATATCGCGTCGATCGCGGCACGGACCGTGCGGCCGGTAAAGAGCACGTCGTCGACGATGACCACCGACGCGCCGGTGACTTCGAAGTCGATCTCGGTCGCGTAGACCATCGGGGCGTCCGGGCGGCTGCCAATGTCGTCCCGGTAGAAGCCGATATCGAGTAGCCCGAGCGGCACCTCGGTGCCGGAGAACTCGGCCAGTCGCGCGGCTACGCGGGCGGCCAGCACCGCGCCCCGCCGCTGAATGCCAACGACGCGCAGGCGGGAGGCATCTTCATTGGCCTCAAGGATCTCGTGGGCAACCCTGGTGATTGCCCTCTCGATTTCGTCCTCGTCGAGGACGATCCGCTCCTGCTCCACCTTCTCTCCCTTCCTGGCCTCACGGGACCGGGTTAAAGGGTTGACGGCGAAGAAGTTAGCAGCGGCCCCGGCCGAAGGACGGCAGGAACCTCACGACACGTCGACGGCTGCCTCGGACTCGTCGCTTCGCATCAGCTCGGGGGCCCCCTTCTCGGCAACCGGGACCCGGATCGAGTCGAAGTCGCGCGGGACCACGGTGTTGTCGAAGGTCAAGCGTGCCTCGTCGCGTACGTCGCGAACCGTGTACCGGGGTGACAGGTGGACGAGCGCGAGCATCCCGGCCTGCGCCTCGCTGGCGATCGCCGCGGCCTCCGCGGCGGTGGCGTGCCCAGTCTGCCCTGCGCGCTCGCTGTCGGCCTCCACGAAGCTCGCTTCATGGACCAGGAGGTCGGCCTGCCAGGCGGCGGCGCGGACACTGTCGCAAGGGGCGGTGTCTCCGGAGAGGACGATCCTGCGCCCGGGTCGCGGGGGCCCTATGACGTCGGCGGCCACAAACCCGTCCACCTCTTCCCCGCGCGCGAGCGCAGAGAAGAGCGGACCTTCCTCGATACCCAGCTGCGCCGCCCTTCCCGGGTCGAAGCGACCAGGCCGTTCGTCCTCGACGACCGCGTAGCCGAATGCCGTCCCGCGGTGGCGCACAGCGATCACGTCAATGCGGAAGCCATCGAAGTCGATCGCGTCCCCGGACTCCACTTCGCTCACCTCGAAGGGAAACGCAGACTTCTCCGGCGTGATTCCCACCCCGGCGAGCAGCCGGGCGGTTCCCGGGGGCCCGAAGAGATCAAGGGGTCGTTCGCGACCTCGCAGCTCAAACGTCTTGACGAGTCCGGGGATCCCAAGCCAGTGGTCGGCGTGGTGGTGGGTGAGGAAGACCGCGTCGATCTCCGGCAGCCCGATGCTCCTGATCAGCTGGCGCTGGGTCCCCTCTCCGCAGTCGAACAGGATTCGCTGGCCATCGGCGCGGAGCAGCTGCGCCGGCATTCCACGCCTTGCGGTGGGCACAGAGCCGGCCGTGCCGGCGAAGAAGAGGTCGATCTCGTCCACGGGCGCGAGCGTAGCGGCGCCACCTGCTCCCGGTACCCTTCGGACGAACGGCGCCTTGCGCCGCCAGGCGCCCGTAGCTCAGTGGATAGAGCGCTCGCCTCCGGAGCGAGAGGCCGCAGGTTCGAATCCTGCCGGGCGCGTCAGCCGCCGGCCACTGCCGGCAGGATCTGGACCTCTCCTCCGTCCGGCACCAGCGTGTCGACACCATCCCCGAAACGAATGTCCTCCCCGTCGACGTAGACGTTGACGAAGCGCCGGAGCTCACCGTCCTCCCCGGCCAGCCGGCCACGGAGTTCGCCGTGCGCTTCGAAGAGCGCGTCGATCACCGACTGGACGCTGCCCCCATCGACGGCAACGGTGACTTCGCCGCTGCCCCCGGTGGCGTCGCGCAGCTGCGTGGGGAGCCGCACCGTGACCGTCACGCCGGCACCGCCGTGTTCTCAACTTCGGCAACGAAGTCGTCGAAGCTCGGGTCTATCTCGTGGCTGGTAAAGGTGTCGCGCACGGCGTCGAGCGTCTTCAGCCCGTCCCCGGTGATGACCAGCACGACGCTCTCGTCGCCGGCAATACGACCCTCCCGGGCCAGCTTCGCGAGCGTGGCGGTGGTGACGCCCCCTGCGGTCTCGGTGAAGATGCCGGCGGTCTCGGCGAGCAGCCGGATTCCCTCCCGGATCTCTTCGTCGGTGACCGCGTCGATGGAGCCGCCGCTGCGGGCGGCGAGGTCGAGCGCAAACGGGCCGTCTGCCGGGTTCCCGATCGCCAGCGACTTGGCGATCGTTTCGGGCTTGACCGGCCGGCATACCTCCTCGCCTGCCTCCCAGGCCGTGGCGACCGGTGAGCAACCGGAAGCCTGGGCGCCGTTCATGACCGGCAGGTTCCCTTCAATGATCCCCAGGTCGAGCCACTCCTCGAACCCCTTGCCGATCTTGGTGTAGAGCGAACCGGAAGCCACCGGTGCGACGATCCTGTCCGGGGTCTTCCAGCCGAGCTGCTCGGCCACCTCGTAAGCGATCGTCTTGGAACCCTCCGCGTAGTAGGGACGCAGGTTGACGTTGACGAAGGCCCAGTCGCGCTCTCCGCTCAGCTCGGTGCAGAGCCGGTTTACGTCGTCGTAGTTACCTCGAACCTTGACGAGGTTCGTCCCGTAAACACCGGTGGCCAGCACCTTCTGCTCCTCGAGGTCAGCCGGGATGAAGACGTAGCTCTCCATTCCCAGCGCAGCCCCGTGGGCGGCGACGGAATTGGCGAGGTTGCCGGTACTCGCGCAGGCGAGGACTTCGAAACCCAGCTCCCGGGCGCGCGCCGCGGCCACGCTTACCACCCGGTCCTTGAACGAATGGGTCGGGTTGTGGGCGTCGTTCTTGATCCAGACCTCGCCCAACCCCAGGCGTTCGGCGAGGCGATCGGCCCGGATCAGCGGCGTACACCCGGCTGGGAGGCCGAAGCCCGACGAGTCCCGCTGCGCCGAGGCCGGCTGCGCGCCGGCCAGCGGAAGGAAGTCTGCGTAGCGCCAGATGTTCTGGGGCCCGCCCTGGATCCGGCGTCGCAGCTGCCCGGGTTCGCCGGCCAGGTGGGTCAGGTCGTATTCGGCCTCAAGGGGCCCAAAACACCTGCCGCAGACGTATTCGGCTCCCAGCTCGTACTGCGAACCGCACTCCCGGCACTTCAGATTTGTGGCTGACATGAAAAAACCTCCGCCGTAACACGTGGCGGAGGTTCTGGAAACTCCGACCACATCTTTCAGGAATTGGCACCTTGCCCTTACGGGAGTTGCCGGGGTTTCAACGGGCCAGTCCCTCCACCCCTCTGGATGTGTTCAGCTATGTGGTCCGGAAGATAGCACGGGCCGGCAAGCTGCGGCCCGGCCCCGCACCCTTTCGGCGTTACACTGCGCGGCGATCGCGATGCCCTCCCCCGACGAGCCCCGAAGTAGTTATGCCGAGCCTTCCCAAGCCACGCCTGCGCCGTCCGGGCCGCATCGACCCGGGTTCCCCGTCGACGCCTGAGCGCGTCGAGCCTCAGGTCGAGATCGTCGAGACCACCGGGCCGCAAGGCCTGCGCTGGATCAACATCCCGCGCTACGGCGCGCCGGAACGGGAGTGGCTCGAGGAGCACTTCAGCTTCCACCCCCTCGATTACGAGGATCTCCGCTCAAGGAACCAGCGGCCCAAGGTCGACGACTACGACGACTACCTCTTCGTCGTGCTTCAGTTCCCTCGGTTCGACAAGGAGATCGGGCGCCTGAGCGCAGCCGAGCTCGACGTTTTCGTTGGTCCCGACTACGTGATCACGATCCCCAACCGGCAGATCGCCGCCCTGGATTACCTCTTTGAACGCTGCCGCGGGGACGATGAGTTCCGGGACCAGCTCTTCGGGAAGGGAACCGGCTACCTCCTCTACCGAATCGTTGACGATTCCGTCGATGCCTCGTTCCCGATGCTCCGGAAGATCGGAGCCAAGTTGGAAGCGCTCGAGGACAGCGTCTTCGAGGGTCGTTCCAACGAGGTCGTGCGCGAGCTCTTCACGGCCAAGCAGGAGGTCATCAACTTCCGGACAATCGTTCGCCCGATGCGCCCAGCCCTTGTCGACCTCGAACGCACCACCAGCCGCTACATCGCCGACGACCTTGAGATGTATTTCGACGACATCAACGACGCATCCGAGCGGGTCTGGGACATGCTCGAGAACTTCAAGGAGGTCGTAGAGGCCCTGGAGGAAACCAACGAGTCGGTCCTCTCCCACCAGCTCAACAACATCCTGCGGATCCTCACCGCCTTCAGCGTCATCCTCCTGCCGCTGACCCTTATCGCCAGCATCTTTGGAATGAACGTCGAGGTGCCCGGCCAGGGGCAGATCGAAGGCTTCTGGCTTGTCATCGGCGTGATGGCGGTTCTCCTCGGCGGGATGCTTTGGGCCTTCCGGCGCCGCGGCATTCTCTAGAGCCGGCCATGGCTCGTCACGGAAGCCCAGCGGATGGCCGCCAACGGCTGCTCGTCGTCGTTAATCCCCACGCCAGCGCGGTCGACCCCCCTCTGCGCAGCCTCGTGGTGGCCGCCCTAAGCAGCCGCTTCGAGGTCACTGCGGTCGACACCGAGCGGCCAGGCAGCGCCACCGAACTGGCCCGGGAGGCCGTCCAGCAGGGTGCCGACGCGGTCGTGGCGGTGGGCGGGGATGGAACGGTCAACGAGATAGCCGGAGGACTGGCAGGCACCCGCACCGCGCTCGTTCCGCTTCCCGGCGGCTCCCAGAATGTGTACGCCAAGCTGCTCGGCCTGCCCGCCGATGTAGTCGAGGCCACCTCACTGGTCCTGAGGCTCCCCCACCCGCTCCCGCTCCGCAGCGTCGATCTCGGGACAGTCAACGACCGCGTCTTCGCCTTCTGCGCCGGCGCCGGAATCGACGCCGATACCGTGGAGATCGTCGACGCGACCCCGGAGCGAAAGGCGCGCTGGCGCGAGTGGTACTACATGGCCACCGTCGGTCAGGTAGCTGCCCGGCGATATGTGCGCAGGCCACCGGAGATAACGGTCGCCGGAGATGCTCGCAGCGTCCGCGGGATCACCGTGTTGATCCAGAATGGCCCGAGCTACACGTACGCCGGCGAGCGGCCGATAGAGGCCTGCCCCGGTGTGACCCTCGATGACGGCCGACTCTCGGCAGCGGTCCTGCTCAAGGGTCTGGCCGGGCTGCCGACGGTCGCCCTGAGGCTTTACAGCAGGAGACTCCCGGCGGAGCGTCACCGCGGTATCGAGAATTTCGACCACGTCGAGTCCCTCTCGGTTCGCGCGGCTCCCGGCGAAACGTTCGCGATCCAGGCCGACGGAGACTTCATGGGTCGCTTCGGACACGCCAGCTTTGGGGTACTTCCCGGTGCGCTGAGCGTGCTGGACGCCCGTCAGGCCGACGGCGTGACGCGATAGGCGTCGAAGACCCCGTCGACCTGGCGCAACCGCGCAATCGTCGACTTCAGCGTGCGGGTGTCCCCCACTTCGACCACGAAGCGGTCGCTGACCATGGGCCTCTGGTCCAGGCAGCGCACCTCGACGATGTTCACGCCCTGTTCGGCGATCGTGCGGGTGAGGTCTTCGAGCAGCCGGTGGCGATCCCAGGCGTCAATGTGGATCTCGGCCTGGAAGGCGGTTTCGTGGTCCCCTTCCCAGCGAACAGCCACGAAGCGATTAGGGTCTTTACGCAGGGCAGCGACGTTCCGGCAGTCATCCCGGTGGATGGTGATCCCGCGCCCAAGCGAGACGTAACCGACGATCGGGTCGCCCGGTACCGGGTGGCAGCAGCGGGCCAGTCGCAGCATCACGCGATCTACGCCCTCGACGTGTATCCCGAACTCTTCCGAGGTAGCGCGTGGGGTGCGGGAGGCCGGACGCGCGGTCTCGACCGCCGTGTCCTCGCGATCCTCCTCGGCGGCCTTTCCCTCCTTGAGACTCTGGAGCACCTTGGTGACCACAACGCTCGGGCTGATCTTGGCGCCCCCCAAAGCGATGTAGAAGTCTTCGGTCCGCCGGAAGCCCATTTCGCGCACTACGCCGGCGAGGAGGGGCGACCCGGTGATCTTCTGGGGCGGCAGACCCGCATCGCGCAGAGCGCCCTGGAGCAGCTCGCGCCCTGTCCTCTCGGCGTCTTCTCGTCCCTCTGCCTTGAACCACTGCTTGATCTTGTTTCGCGCCCGGGTGGTTTTCACCATCGCCAGCCAGTCGCGCGAAGGACCCCGTTCACGGCGTCCGGTCAGCACTTCAATCCGGTCGCCCGAACGCAGCTCGTATCCGAGAGGCACGATGCGACCGTTGACCTTCGCTCCGACGCAGCGATGGCCGAGGTCGGTGTGGATCGAGTACGCGAAGTCGAGAGGCGTGGCCCCAGCCGCCAGGGAGCGAACCTCGCCCTTGGGAGTAAAGACAAATACCTCCTTGTCAAAGAGGTCGCCCTTGAATTCCTCCACGAACTCACCCGGATCGCTTACCCCCTGCTGCCACTCCAGCATTGAGCGCAGCCAGGCGTCCTTCTCTATCTCATTGGGGCTGGATGCGCTCGACTTGTAGCTCCAGTGAGCCGCGACGCCGTACTCGGCAGTCCGGTGCATCTCGCGGGTTCGGATCTGGATCTCCAGCGGCCGGCCTCCCGGACCGATAACCGTCGTGTGGAGCGACTGGTACAGATTGAACTTGGGCATTGCGATCATGTCCTTGAACCGCCCGGGCAGCGGCTTCCAGAGGGAGTGGATCGCCCCTACCGCTCCGTAGCAGTCCTTGACCGAGTCGACGAGAACCCGCATCGCCGTGAGGTCGTAGATCTCGTTGAACTCGCGCCCCTTGCGGGTCATCTTGGAGTAGATCGAGTAAAAGTGCTTGGCCCTCCCGGAGATTTCGGCATCGATCCCCAGACGGCCCAGCTCGTCCGCAAGCTCGGCGCCGGCTTCGGACACGTAGCGCTCCCGGTCATCGCGCTGCTGGCTGACCAGCGCCTTGATCTCCTGGTACTTGCGCGGATGCAGCGTGGCGAAGGCGAGATCCTCGAGCTCCCATTTGACGGTGTGAATACCAAGGCGGTGGGCCAGCGGCGCGTAGATCTCCAGCGTCTCTCGCGACTTCTCGATCTGCTTCTGCTTGGAGAGCGCCCCGATCGTCCTCATGTTGTGAAGACGGTCGGCCAGTTTGATGATGATGACCCGGATATCGCTGGCCATCGCGACGAGCATCTTGCGGTAGTTCTCGGCCTGGGCCTCGTCCCGCGAATTGAAGGTCAGGGAGTCAATCTTCGTCAGGCCATCGACGAGCGAGGCGACCTCGTCCCCGAACCGCTCGCGGACCTGCTCGAGCGTGACCGCCGTGTCCTCAACCGTGTCGTGGAGCAGCGCGGCCATGAGGGTCTCGGTGTCGAGCCCCAGGCCGGCACATATGCGGGCAACGCTGAGCGGGTGCGAGATGAATCTCTCTCCCGACTGCCGCCGCTGCTCGGCGTGGTGTTCGACGGCGAACCGGTAGGCCTCGACCACGCGCCCCTCGTCGATTGCAACTCGATCCGACTGCTCGGCCGCGGTCTTGTCGGCGACCGCAAAGAGGTCGGCCAACTCCGGCTCGAGGGTTCCGCCGACTGTGTTCAGGCCGCCCGGGACTGTTGTGTGCTCAGCCACTGGAGTTGCTCCCGAACCTTCGCGAGGTGGCGCCGCCGGAGCTCAGAGGACTCCAGGTCGGCCTTTGCGCCCTCCCGAAGGATGAACAGACCGTCGCCGGTGACCTCGGCGATCCCAAGCTCGATGAAGACAGCGGCGATGAGCGCAGAGAGCTCAGAGGCCCTCTCTCCCCCGGCCAGGGAGAGCACTTCCAGGGCATGGACCGCCGGCCGCTCGGACGCGGCCCTGTAGACCTCGACCATTGCGGAGCGCAGGTCTTGTTCCCGCTCAAGCTCATCCAGGATTGAGCGTAGCTCAGCATCGCCCCAGGCAAGGTGGCTGAACTGGTGCGCCCGCCCCGCCGCCAGGAGCCTCATGTCGCTGGCCTCCAGCGGCGGATCCAGCACCACGACGTGCGTGTACCGCTCCAGCAGCGACGGTTCGCGCCTGGCGGCAGCCCATGAAGCGAGGTCTGCGCCGAGCTTGAAGCCCGAGGTACGCCGACGCGTCCGATGGGCGTCACGGACCAGCGCGACGACGCTTTCCCTGCCGGCGGCCAGCGACGAAGCCACCGAGAGACCATCCTCCTCGCGGCGGTCGATCACCCTCCTTCCGGCTTCAACCGGGTTGGCAGGGGCCGGGGCGGCGCCGGCCCTCTCAATCGCCTCAATCAGCGCAGCCGCTTCGTCATCCGGTTCGCCGATGACGGCCGCCGGTGGCAGGGCCGAGGGAGCCATGGCCTCCGCCAGCACGCGCGGCTCCTCCCGTCCCTTCCAGTGATTTATCTCCAGGCGGCATGCAAGGTCGACCGGATCGGCCGCGAAAGCCGGCAGTGAAGGCGTGCCGAAGGCAACGGCACCGGCTCTCTGCCGGCCGGTGGCGACGGTGAACCGGATGTGTCGGCCCTCCCCCATCGCCCGGGCTTTCTCCGCCACCACCCCCGGAAGCATCAGCAGCGGCACCTCGTTGCCCTCCCCGAATGGGCCAAGGACCGACAGCGAGGCGGCGTTTTCGATCGTCATCGAACCGGGTGAGGCCACGACGTCGACATCGATTGAGCGCTTTGGCGGGTCGTCACCAAGGCGCTGCCTGCAGGCAGCGGCGAAGAGCGTCCGAAACTCGTCGATCCTGCCGGCGTCCACGGTGCAGCCGGCCGCGGCCGCATGGCCGCCGTGCCGCGAGAGCGGTGCGGCGCTGGAGTCGATCGCCTCCAGCAGGTCGAATCCGGGAATCGAGCGCCCGGAGCCCGTTCCCGTCTCTCCGTCTATGGCAATGAGAATCACGGGGCGGCCATGGCGCTCCGAAAGCCGGGACGCGGTGATACCGATCACGCCGGGGTGCCATTCGGTTGATGCGAGCACGTAGCCCGGCTGGGGCCCGGCAGCCGAGATCTGGGACTCGGCTTCAAATCGGATGCGCGTCTCAATGTGACGCCTATCGGAGTTGAGGCGGTCGAGTTCGGCTGCGCACCGGTCGGCCGACTCCTCGTCGCCGGCAAGGAGCAGTTCCACCGCGGCGTCGGCCCTCTGCACCCTTCCCGCGGCGTTCAGCCTGGGTGCCAGCCGGAAGGCAACGGTCTGCTCGTCGACGCCCGAAGGATCGGTCTGCGAAACGCGCATCAGCGCCCTGAGCCCCGGCCGCCGGGTCGTCGCAAGGGCCTCCAGTCCCTCCTTCACCAGCCGGCGGTTCTCGCCGCTCAAGTCGACGCAGTCGGCAATCGTCGCGATGGCCACAAGGTCGAGATCCGGCCGCGCCGGGGCCGCGATGCCTGCACGTTCCCGCAGTCGGCCGGCGAGCTTGTGAACCACACCGGCCGCGCAAAGTTCGGCGAAGGGATAGCCGCTCACCGTTGGGTGAACTATCGGAGCGTCCGGCAGCTCACCGTCAGAGCGCGGGCGATGGTGATCGGTGACAACGACGTCGAGTCCCAGCTTCCTCGCCTGCGCCACCTCCTCCACGGCGGTGATGGCGCAATCTGCCGTCACGAGCAGGCCGGTGCCGCCGCCCGCCGCACGCTCCACCGTCTCAAGGGAGAGCCCGTAACCGTCTTCGCGGCGTCCGGGTATGAACCAGGTGGGGTCGGAACCCAGTTCCCTGAGCACCTCGATCAGGATCGCCGTCGAGCAGACGCCGTCTGCGTCGTAGTCACCATGGACGAGGATCGGCGATCCGGCACGGACGTGGCGTTCGATGAGCTCGCAGGCCTCGTCGATGCCCTCGAAGAGCGAGGCGTCGTGGGCTTCGTCGGCGGCGAGAAAGCGCCTGGCCGCATCGACCTCTCCCAGCCCACGCCTTACGAGCGCCTGGGCGGCCAGGAGCCCGACCCCCAGCTCGTGCTGAAGGCGGGAGACGGCCTCAAAGGGCGCTTCGGCGACATTGAACGTGACCTCGTCCACCCATCAAAACTAGGCGGCGTGACCGACGGAAGAGGGCTACAGGTCGAGGGCCGGGTTGCCCCGGCGAACCCCGATGAAATATGCGAGGGCCATACCGATCAGCGCGCCGGGGATGCCTTCGAGCGCGGTCATGATCGTCACGTCGCTGTTGCCCGGCACCTGGAATCCGCTTATGGCGAACGCAACGAGGGCCGAACCAACCAGGGCAAAACAGAAGCTGCCGACGATGCCGCCGAAGAAGCGGTCGGGCAGGAAGATTGCGAAGTGCCAGATGGCCACGCCCATTGTCACCCATGCCAAGAGTCCCATCAGCGCCTCCCGTGCTTCTTTCTCTTCTGCCTGCGCTCCGGCTTCGATTCGCGGACGTCCTCCTCGAAGACGACCTCTTCCGGCGAGAGATCGGCGGCCGCGTCGGACGGCATCACGTCATCGCTCTCAACCTCTTCATCGGCCACTGCGACCGGCGCCGCGCCGGTGTCGGCCTGGACCTCCTTGACCATCTCGTCGAACTCTTCCTTCGAGACCTTGCGCTCCGGGTCTTCCGGTTCGGTGATCCTGCGGCCAGGGCCCCTCTTCTGCTCGGGTTCGACCTCGGTTGAGGCACCGCCGGCAGCCGTGGCGTAGGCGGGCACGAGACCGTCGTTGGCCTTGGCCACCCGTGCCCGGCGCGCGCGCCAGACCGGTTCTCCCTCCTTCCAGTACATCAACACCGGCGTGGCGATAAACACCGATGAGTAGGCGCCTGAGAGCACGCCCACGGCCAGCGCAAAGGCGAACGACTGGAGCGTCTCCCCGCCGAAGAAGAGCAGGGCCAGAATGGGGAGCAGCGTGCTGGCCGACGTCGCCAGGGAACGCATCAGCACTTCGCTGTTGGAACGGTTGACGATCTGGGAGAAGGTCGCCCTCGGCATTCGGGGAACGTTCTCGCGTATTCGGTCGAAGACGATGATGGTGTCGTAGAGCGAATACCCGAGGATCGTCAGCAGCGCCGCCACGGTTGCCGTGTTGACCTCAAAGCCCAGCAGTGCGTAGACACCCGCGGTGATAAGGATGTCGTGGGTAAGCGCTATCAGGACCGGTACGGCGTATCTCCATTCAAAACGGAGGGCGATGTAGGCGCTGATCACGATCAGCGAGGCGATGATCGCGATGATCGCGCTCTGGGCAACGGTGCTTCCGAAGGTGGGCCCAATCGTCTCGAAGCTGTAGGTACCTCCGAACCGTTCGTCCAGCGACTGCTCGAGCTCGACCCGTTCGGCAGGCTTCAATTCCCGGCTGGAGACCTGGTAGGCGCGGTCTGCCGGGAAGCCGGCGCCGCTGAGCCCCTGGACCTTGGCGTCGCCGAGGCCGAGCGGAGCAAGGGTGGACCTGATCTCGCTCTCGGTGGCCGGCTGCTGAAACTCGGCGACCACCCGGGTTCCCGAGGTGAAGTCGATGCCGAGATTGAATCCCTTGGCTCCCATCGCCAGGGCTCCCACTACGAGAATCAGGCCCGATAGGGCAAAGAAGTACTTGGCGCGCCCCATGTAATCCCACCGAAATCGGCTCCTGGTGGACTGGGCGCCCAGGGCGGCCGGGCTTGAGGCGACTCTCGTATTGGCCAGGACGCCGAGGATCGCCTGGGTGAGCAGGACGGCGGTCAGGAACGAGACGATTGTCCCGACGCCAAGCATGAAGGCGAACCCCTTCACTCCGGAGGTGGCCAGCATGAAAAGGATGAAGGCCACCATGAAGGTGACCACGTTGGCGTCGATGATCGCCGTGATTCCCTTCCGGTAGCCCTGTTTGATGGCCACCGGTATGGCACGCCCGTTACGCACCTCTTCCTTGACCCGTTCGAAGACGACGATGTTCGCGTCCGCGGCAACGCCGATGGTGAGGATCAGGCCGGCAATCCCGGGCAGCGTAAGCGTGATCGGGATCAGCTTGACCAGGGCAAAGAGGAAGATCGCGTAAACCAGCAGGGCGAAGACCGCGATCGCTCCGAGCACGCGGTAGAAGGCGAGCAGGAAGATTGAGACCAGCAGGAGGCCGGCCATCCCGGCGAGCAGGCCCTGGTCGAGCGCCTGGCGGCCCAGCGTTGCCGAGACCGACGAGGCCGAGATCAGCTCGAGCTTGATCGGCAGGGCACCGGTCTTGAGCAGGTTGGCGAGCTCCTGCGCGCTCTGGATAGTGAAGCCGCCGGAGATCTCCGACCCGGTTGCCCCGCTGATGCCGTCCGGGTTCTGCTGGAAATCGATGTAAGGGGCGGAGATCAGCTCGTCGTCGAGCACGATCGCAAAGTGCTGGAAGTTCTCCTGCGGATTTCCTCCAAAGAAGTTCTCCTGGCCGCGCTGGGCGATGCCGCGAGTCGTCTCCTCCCAGATTGCGCGCCCCTTATCCGTGAAGTTGAAGGTGACACTCGGCGCGCCGCTGCCGGTTGCCCCGCCGCTGAAGTTCTGCTCGGGGTCCTTGATGTCGGTGCCCCCGAGCGCCGGCTCGTCGCGCAGCACGTAGTAGCGGGTCGACTCCTTGCCGTTGTCGGCTTTCTGCGCCCTCACCACCAGGGCGCCCGAGGAGGTCTTCACAACGTCCGTATCGGGCCCCGTCGCGATCTTCCTGTCCTCAATCTCGCGATCGAGGTCGGCCCTGCTCTCCTGAGGGCCGGCCAGGACGGTCTTCTTCGCGTTGTCCACCAGGAAGTACTGGCCGTTCGTGGTGGCCTTCCCGCTCTCGTCGGGTGGACAGCCGGCAGCACGCTTGACCGCCTCGTACCGGGAGAGCCCCCCGGCCCCCGACCCGGACGCCTGGCCACCGGTGACCTGCGCGTTCTGTGGGTCGGGCTTGCAGTCGGGACCGAGGACGTTGGCTTCCCAGTCATAGAAGTAGAGCTGCGCCGTCTTGCCGACCTGGGATGCGGCCTGGTCGGCGTTGGTTACGTCGGGCAGCGAGACGTCGATCTGGTCCTCGCCGGTACGTTGGATCTCCGGCTCGGATACGCCGAACGCGTCGACGCGCTGGCGCATGATCTCGATCGTCCGGTCGACCGCCTCCCCGGTGACCTGCGACTGTTTGGTCGGCTTGGCCTGGTAGACAAGCGCCACGCCTCCACGCAGGTCGAGCCCGAGCTTGGTGGGCTTGGTGAAAATGACGAGCAGCGACGCGGCTACGAGTCCGCCCACGAAGAGCAGGACGAAGAGGTTGCGCCGCCGGTCGGACATCGGCCGACCAGCCTACTTGTCGGGGGTGAGGACGAGCAGCAGTCCGCCGTCCTCGTCATAGGCGGGAAATATGTCGGCCGTGGCGGCCGCGGGCAGGTCGCCCTCCGCGTTGACCTCGACCGGGCGGTCGAGCGCGCGCACGCCCCACTCGAGGACCGTGGCGACCGGGTCGTTCTCCTGCTCGTGGAATTCGAGGCCGAGCACGTCGCCGACGGGCCTCCCGATCACCTTTTCGTCATCAAGGCCGGTGAGCTCGAAGGCCCCGCGCCCGCAGGCCAGCACGCGGCCATCGTGGTCGCAGACGAAAAAGGCCGCGTCCGGTGCCGGGTAGTAGTCGTCCAGCAGCTCGAAAAGAAAGCCGAACCCGCATTCGCTGCAGCCCTTCGGCTCCGTGCGAAACCCGGCATTTCGGTCGGTGGCGGCGGACCGGTTGCCGCAGCTGGGGCAGATGAAGTGGTGGGCCATGGCCGGGGAAAGAGAGTAGGACCTCTCTACTCGATGCCGGGCGCCTAGAACAGCTGGGAGTCTCCGGGGAGATCCATCCCAAGGTGCTCGTAGGCCCGGGGGGTGGCGACACGGCCCCGCGGCGTACGGGCAATCAGGCCGCACTGAAGGAGATAGGGCTCGTAGACCTCCTCGATCGTGTTCGGCTCCTCACCGACCGCGACCGACAGCGTGGAAAGCCCGACAGCGCGGCCGGCGTAGTCAGAGCAGAGAGTCCCGAGAATTTCGCGGTCCAGGCGGTCGAGGCCAAGCGAGTCGACATGGAGCATCTCCAGCGCGGCGTTGGCCGAGTCGGCATCGATTTCGCCAGAGCCCCGCACCTGCGCCCAGTCCCTCACGCGCCGCAGGAGACGGTTGGCCACGCGGGGCGTCCCCCGGCTCCTCGAGGCGATCACCTCGGCGCCGGTTGGCTCCAGGACGATCTCCAGGATCGAGGCCGAGCGGGTCACGATTGCCGCCAGTTCGGCCGGCTCGTAGCTCTCGAGGCGGTACTGGAGCCCGAACCGGTCCCGGAGTGGTGTGGAGAGCAGGCCGGACCGCGTCGTTGCCCCAATCATCGTAAACGGAGGCAGGTCGAGTGTCACCACCCTTGCGCCGGGACCCTGCCCGATGGTGATCGGGAGCCGGCGGTCCTCCATCGCGGGGTAGAAGGTCTCTTCTATCGCCCGGTTCAGGCGGTGGATCTCGTCGACGAAGAAGACCGACCCGGGCTCAAGGGCCGTAAGCAGCGACGCGATGTCGCCCTTCTTTTCGAGCGCCGGCCCTGCCGACTGCACGAACGGCGCGTCGAGCTCGCGCGCGACGATCTGGGCCAGCGATGTCTTGCCCAGGCCCGGCGGGCCGGCAAGGAGGACATGCTCGAGCGGCTCCTCACGCTCCCGGGCCGCCTCCAGCGCGACCGCGAGCTGCTCCCGAACGACCTCCTGCCCAACGAATTCGTTCAGAGTCGCCGGGCGGAGGGTTGTCTCCACCTCGTCGTCGTCGGCGAGGACGCCCGGCGTCTGGATCCGGGTGACCTCTCCCCCTTCGTCACTCATCTCTTGGCTGCCCTCAGGGCACTCTGGAGGATCTCTTCGGCGCTCTCACCATCGGCGCCCCCGGTCAGGGAGTCGGCTTCCTGCATGGAGAAGCCAAGCTCGACGAGGCCGTCCCTGGCAATCATCCTTGGGTCGCTGGCCCTGCTGACGCGGATCTCGTCTCCGGCCCCCTCCAGGCCGCCGACCCTCTCGCGAAGCTCCATGACGATCCGCTCGGCCGTCCGCTTGCCGACGCCTGGGACTGCCTGGAGCCTGGCGCGGTCTCCGGAGGCCAGCGCGGCGGTCAGCTCCCTGGTGGTGCCGCCGCCCAGGACCGCTATCGCAACCTTGGGGCCGACGCCCTGTACGGCGAGCAGCATCATGAACAGCTCACGCTCGGCCTCGGAGGCGAACCCGAACAGCGCGATCGTGTCGTCACGGCTGACGAGGTGGGCGTGGAGGGTCGCCTGCTCGCCGACGCTCGGGAGCCCCGCGAGGGTCTGGGCCGAGACCGCGAGCCGGTAGCCGACGCCGCCTGCGGTGAGCACGACGACCTCCTCGTCCGACCTCCAGGCGAGTTCGCCGCTCACAAGCGCGATCAAGCTGTTGTCCTTGTATTGAGACGGGCCGCGCGGATCTCGGCACTGCGCCGGGGAGCGTGGTTGGCGTGGCAGATGGCTACGGCGAGCGCATCGGCCGCGTGGTCGGGACGTGGGGCTTCGGGCAGCGAGAGGAGTGACTGAACCATCGTGGTCACCTGTTCCTTGGAGGCACGTCCCGAGCCACAGACCGCTCCCTTGACCTGCTGAGGCGTGTAGTCGTGGCACTCAAGGCCGTGACGACCGGCCGCGAGCATCACGACCCCTCGCGCCTGCCCAACGGAAAACGCCGACCTTACGTTCTGCCCGAAGTAGAGAGCCTCCAGCGCGAAGGCATCCGGGGAATGGCGCTCGACCAGCTCGTCTACGGCGGCAAAGATCTCTGCCAGGCGCCGTTCAGGCGAGCGCTCCGCGCGCGTCGTGATGACCCCGCCGTCAAGCGCGGCGAGCCGCCCACCCCGCCGGCGCACGATTCCGAAGCCGGTGTTGGCGAGTCCGGGGTCGATTCCGAGGACGATCATCGCCCCGGGATTCTCCGTTGTGGCCCGGATGCCTCCCGAGGGCCGGTTCAGGGGGCCTGCTCGCGGGCCGCCGACGAGACGACAACGCCGTCGCTGACCCGCTCGAGGCCGATCCAGCAGAACTCCATCACACGATCGGTAACCGCCGACCTGGGGACCTCGGGGTGGTCATACCACCAGTTGGCCACCGCCTGAACCGCCCCCGCCAGTAGCTGGGCGTGAAGCTCCATGAAGAGGGCCTGCGACTCGGCCCTCCCGTTCTTGCGTGGTCGGCGGTCCGGGTCGCCGGCCATCAGCCCGGCGATGACCGCGACCGCCTGGGCCTGGACGCCGGCAAGAGCCTCCGCGGTCTCGGCGTCGGTTGCGTCGCGGAAGGTGGCCCGCCACGCATCCCGGTTCTCTTCGACGAACGACAGGAAGGCGTCGACGCCGAGCCTGAGCCGCTCCTCGCCACTTGTTCCGCTCTCGGCGGCCTCCTCGAGGCGCCCGAAGACTTGGCCGGCCTGGCGGTTGACGAGTTCGATGTGCAGCTCTCGCTTGGAGTCGAAGTGCTCGTAGATAAGGGCCTTGGAAACTCCAGCGGCCGACGCGATCTCCTCGAGCGATGCTCCGTTGTAGCCGGACCGCGCAAAAACCTCCGCCGCCGAATCAAGCAGGGCGTCCCGCCTTGCGGAGGCGCTCATCCTTCGCCTCGGAGCTGCGCCGCCGTCGCTCATCCGGC